>NZ_LNRB01000025.1:0-55381 GCF_001557945.1 Vibrio sp. CUB2
ACCTTCCTCACGACTGAAAGTGCTTTACAACCCGAAGGCCTTCTTCACACACGCGGCATGGCTGCATCAGGCTTGCGCCCATTGTGCAATATTCCCCACTGCTGCCTCCCGTAGGAGTCTGGACCGTGTCTCAGTTCCAGTGTGGCTGATCATCCTCTCAGACCAGCTAGGGATCGTCGCCTTGGTGAGCCATTACCTCACCAACTAGCTAATCCCACCTAGGCATATCCTGACGCGAGAGGCCCGAAGGTCCCCCTCTTTGGCCCGTAGGCATTATGCGGTATTAGCCATCGTTTCCAATGGTTATCCCCCACATCAGGGCAATTTCCTAGGCATTACTCACCCGTCCGCCGCTCGACGCCGTTATCGTCCCCCGAAGGTTCAGATAACTCGTTTCCGCTCGACTTGCATGTGTTAGGCCTGCCGCCAGCGTTCAATCTGAGCCATGATCAAACTCTTCAATTTAAGATTTTGTTCGGCTCAATGAATACTGAACATTACATAAGTAATGTTTGAATTGACTGTGCTGAATCTTTCGATTCAATGGTCACTTCGTTTCATTGAAACCTAATTTGAAGCCGAAGCTTCTAATTGGATTATCATCAACGAGTGCCCACACAGATTGATAGGTCTATATTTTTAAAGAACTTTTCTAACTAACTCGCCGCCTTAGCGCCTCGTCGTTAGGGGTGCGTATCTTACGCTTCCCAATTTGAGAGTCAAGCATTTTTTTCAAATTCTTTTTCTCTCTTCCCGACTCGCTGTGTGACTTTCGTCTCACTCCGTGTCGGTGGATGCGCAGTATAGGGAATCCAGAAATGAGCGCAACCCTTTTTTTGAAAAAAACACTCCAAGCGGTTACTTATCCATCAAATGCGTAATATCTGCATATTTCTTCGTCACATTTGAGACATATCACAGCAATTGGTTGGAAAAACACCAACCATATACGTAAGATTCATGTGTCTATTTTGTTAATAGGCAGCCAATCTCTTTATCATCTATATGTAGTAATCAAAATGACGTCTAAAAAAAATCTGATCTTGTGTGCTGGGTTGGCGGTCATTGGGGGAATCATCTTCTCTCAGTTACCTGTGCCACCTGCCTTGAGCTTTGTTATCGGTGTTGTCGCTACTGCTTTTCTTTTTTCACTTTCTAGCAAAACACCTGTTCTTCAATCTTCGGATTCCGATCCTTCAACTAAAACGCTGTATGTCGGCAACCTTCCTTATAAGGCAAATGAGAGTCACGTTCGTGATTTGTTTGCTGAGTATGGTCAGGTTTACGCAGTACGCTTAATGAAAGATAAGCGCACTGGTAAAAGAAGAGGGTTCGGTTTTGTAGTGATGGCCGCGGCAGATGCAAAACCTGCTATCGCTAAACTAAATGAGAAGGAATATATGGATCGTACGCTTAAAGTACGTATCGCTAACGACCCTAAACACCCGGATGGCGGTAAACCTGAACAGGATTAAATCCTAAGTTCGCCAAACAGGTATTCAGTGCATCTTCTTGCCAAGGAGGTGCACTGGCATAAATCTTCTTGCTCCCCTCCTCTTTACTTTCTTCCTTCATATCACTTATTAGTAATGCCTTTACTCGACGTGCAATGGCCTCACCAGAATCAACGAGTGTGACTTCACCACCTAATGCTTGATGGATTTCGTCTTTTATTAGAGGAAAGTGAGTACAACCTAGCACTGCAACGTCCACTTTATTACGCAGTGGGAGAAGAATGCTTTCCAGCTCTGGAAGAGAGATGCTTTCACCACGTAGCTTTTCTTCTGCCATATCCACTAATCGAGTAGAGCCTAATAACTCGACTGGTTTACCTTGGGCAAAGTCGCGGATAAGTTCATGGGTATATTGACGAGTTACGGTCGCAGGCGTAGCAATGAGTCCTACACCTTGAGAAGCGAGTAACGAGGCAGGCTTAATCGCAGGCACCACACCGACAACCGGAATAGATAGATTCGCACGCAATGATGGCAGCACTATGGTACTTGCGGTATTGCAGGCGATGACGACAATGTCAGCTTGATGCTCTTCGACCAATGCTGCCACCAGCTTATTAACGCGAGTAATCAGCACATCTTGGTCGAGTTCGCCATACGGATAGGCTTCGTTATCGAACAGATACAAATAATCCATGTGTGGTAGAAGTCGGTGGATTTCTTGGAAGACCGATAGCCCTCCGACACCGGAATCAAACACTAGGACTTTTTTCTTACTTGATGTTCGCACGAGTCTTACCTGCAAATTAGAGACTCGGCGATCATACTGGTTAGATTTGTTTTGGCAATGCTTTGGCTTGGTATCTTTGATGGCTGAATCGCTCCCCTATTTCCACTTCAAGCTTAGTCAATTCTATATGTCCTTGAAATGATGAGGTTGATGTCACCAATGTATGGAATTCACCATCTTCTCCGCAGGGATCAATATGACCGGGTAATGACTCAATTAGCGTTTTGTCATACCAACGCCCACACCACTCGGGCGGCAACACGTTTCCATCGGTGGTAATTAACATGGTTTGAATACCACGCTCGACAATTTCAAATGCCAATGCCTTGCTCTCTTCCCCCAGTAATGGGAATACACACTCCCAACCGGCAGGTTCAATATAGCTGCGACGATAGTCTGCAATGCCATTACAGAACATATCGCCAAACGCGACCGCTTCTACATTCAGTCCGCTGCTTTGTAATGCATTAACGATAGTTGATTGATAAATGTCGTTACTCGGAAACACTTCAGGCAGTTCGATAGTTATGAGCGGAAGGCCAAGTAAATCAGCCTGCATTTGCACGACCTCAAGCGGGGTTGCTTGGAAAGGCACTTCTTCATCTACATAGGTGGTGTACAAACCAACTACCTGATAGTGCGGATTTTCGTTTAGTCGCTCTAACGTTAACGTGGAGTCTTTTCCACTCGACCAGCTGATCACGACACGTTTCGGTTTTGTCATCTATTTTCCTTGTTACCTATTTCCACCCGTACCCGACTCACAATAAGAAAGACCGCCGATGTGGCGGTCTTGTTGGAATCAATTAGAAGCGGGAATCCGCAGAGACAAAGTACTGACGACCCGGTGTAGCGTAACCCGTGTACATCTCGTAATCTTTATCAAAAGCGTTACTTAGTTTCGCATTCACATCCCAGTTTTGGTTCACCGCATAAGACGCAGTGAAGTTCCATAGGCTGTAACTCGGCAGTCTTGTGTTGCCATTAAAGCGTTCACCTTGGTAAAGGTACTGCGAGCCCAACGTCCATTGGTCAAACGTCGCGTAAGCGTTCCACTTAGCACCACGCTTAGAGCGGTATGCTAGCTGGGTATCTTCTGCACCAGATTTATCGACAGGGTCTTTATAATCTAGGTAGAACTCATGAGATACGATATCTGTATCGAGCTTCACTTCTAGTTCGACGCCTTTGATCTCGGCTTCACCGACGTTTTGCATGCCGGAGCCTTCCCAAATCAACATGTTTTCAATTTGGTTGTAGTAACCCGTCACCGTCCAATCAACAATTGATACGCCTCCAGAGACAGAGATCTCCGTGTTTTCTGACTCTTCCGGTTTTAGGTTTGGCATTTCGTAACCCGGATAGTACAAGTCAACAAAACTCGGCGCGCGAAAAGCGGTACCGTGGCTCAGCGTTAACTCGTAACCTTCGTAAAACGTCCAACCCGCAGCAGTTTGCCACGTAGTATTGTTACCAAACTGGTTGTTGTCGTCATTACGTACGCTTGCCTCTAATGTCCATACATCATAAGCGTATTGAGCAATAGCGCTAACACCGAAGTTGGTTCTTGGGTTCTTTTCTGGATCGTAACTCTGAGAAGGTCCCCAATCACTTGGTGCAATGTAGCCCTTTGCGAGTTTTTCTGTGCGGTAATCCAAACCACCACCAACACTCAGCTCCTCGGTAACACTGTACGAGTTCAACCAAATCGCATTGAACTGCTCAATAGCAACGTGATCGCCCGCCGTTTTGCTTTGACCTGATTTGTGGTCGTAGTTGTCTTGTTGACCATAAGCCAACTTCAATTCAGATGAGTAAACGTCTTTGTTGTATTCCAACGACAAGTCGGCGCCGACATATTCTACTTCACCGGTTTTCTTTTCGTGCTTATCAACCGTGCCCCAAGCTGGGTTGCCATAGCTACTATTGTCGTAGTCATATTCATTGTCGTAAGCACTCAACCCAACGTAACCAGATAAGTTCTCAGAGAAGTTTTGTTGGTAGCCTAGTTTAAGGTTGAGCGTTTCAAAGCCGTGCTCGTCACCATCGTTCACACCCGGTAGAGGTTTAACGTTAAAACCATCTGTTTTCTCGTAACCGAGCACACCCTTAAAGTGTTTACCGTCACCTACGGGCTTAGAGACAACAAACGTGCCTTTCTTGTGATTCTCCGACCCATACCCTGCCGAGACACGGCTCGCGTCATTATCAATGTCTGCACGAGTAATAATGTTGATTACGCCAGAGATCGCTTCTGAACCATAGATAGAGGCTCGTGCACCACGAATGTAATCGATACGTTCGACAGAGTTGATTGGAAATTGGTTAAAGTCGATACCACCCATGATTGCACGAGGCATACGCACCCCATCAACTAGAACGAGTACTTGAGACGAGCTACCACCTCGAACGTAGATAGATGCGGATTGACCACGCCCACCGTACTGAGCAACTTCAACACTCGGCAGTGTACGGAACACATCAAACAGACTATTTGCTTGCAGGCGTTTAATGTCTTCTTTGGTTACCGTAACGGTTTGTGCAAGAACAGCACCATCAATTTGCTTGAAGCGGTTTGCCGTAACCACAACCGTTTCATCTGCGGAAACTTCTTGGGCCTGTAAATAAAAGGTAGGTGAAAGCAGCGATGCACACGTGATCGCAAGAAATGTTTTTCTCATTGTATTGTCCTAAGTCGCGTAATTCCTACCGAGCCCTACTCGTGTTGAGCAGTCCAGTGCTTTGGCTCAGTTGCTGGCAGGTATTCGGACTTAAGAGCAAGGTTGTACCGCCTACTTACTCGACTTCCCACATAAACTAATGCAGTGTCTTGATGAGCGTTCGTTCTCTTTTACCGCTGCGCGTCAGTTCTGGATTCTCACCAGATTCCCATTTCAGCCATCTAGATTGCTAGATAGCACCAGCTTGGGGCAAATACTATTAAGCTATTGATTATTTGTCCAGCCAATATTACCTCTGACAATCGTAACGATTTGGTTCATTGGTGTATCAACTGACACAGAACACACTATCTTTAAATCAATTGGGGCACAAAACTGGACATCCTATTGAGATTGAATAAAATCTGCGCTCTTAAATTGAATGCACCATAAAAGGTAAGATCATGGCTACTCTTGATGTAAATCCACAACGCTACCAAGAACAACTGGCTGAAAAAGTCGAACGTCTCACTGATATGTTCGCGCCATACAACGTGCCAGAACTGGAAGTGTTTGAATCACCAGAGCAGCACTACCGTATGCGTGCTGAGTTCCGTGTTTGGCATGAGGGTGAAGACCTTTACTACATCATGTTCAACCAAGAAACTCGTGAAAAATACCGCGTTGACCAATTCCCAGCAGCAAGCCGTCTGATCAACGACCTGATGCCACTATTGGTTGAAGCGATGAAAGACAACGAATCGCTACGTCGCAAACTGTTCCAAGTAGATTTTCTATCGACGCTAAGCGGTGAGATTCTGGTTTCACTGCTTTACCATCGCCAACTTGATGAAGAGTGGATTGAAAACGCAAAGGCCCTTAAGCAACGTTTGAATGATGAAGGCTTTAACCTAAACATCATTGGTCGTGCTCGTAAAATGAAGATTGTCCTAGACCGCGACTACGTGATCGAGAAGCTAGACGTGAATGGTCAAAGCTACATCTACCAACAAGTTGAAAACAGCTTCACTCAGCCAAACGGTAAAGTAGCAGAGAAAATGTTGGAATGGGCAGTCGACTGTACTCAAGAAAGCACTGGCGACCTACTAGAACTTTACTGTGGTAACGGTAACTTCTCTCTGGCGCTGGCACAAAACTTCGATCGCGTTCTCGCAACTGAATTGGCGAAGCCATCTGTGGTTTCTGCGCAATACAACATTGCAGCAAACGAGATTGATAACGTACAAATCCTACGTCTATCAGCAGAAGAGTTTACTCAAGCAATCGAAGGTAAGCGTGAATTCCGCCGCCTACAAGATGCAGGTGTGGATCTGAAGAGCTACAACTGTAATACGATTTTTGTCGATCCACCACGCTCAGGTATGGATGTCGACACTTGTAAGATGGTGCAAGGTTACGAGCGCATCATGTACATCTCTTGTAACCCAGAGACACTTAAAGAGAACTTGGACATTCTATGCGAAACCCACAACGTGACGCGTTTTGCTCTGTTTGACCAATTCCCTTACACACACCACATGGAAGCAGGTGTACTGTTGGAACGTAAAGCGTAATCCACCAGCCTCAGACATAAAAAAAGCGAGCTCAACGGCTCGCTTTTTTGTTAGATTCGCTTTGCTTATTCAGCAGTGGTCTTCTTTTCCATAAAACCCAGTTTCTTGCCGATCCACGCTAGGAGAATCATTGAAACCAGAATGGCGAAGAAGTTAGAGCCTGCTTCTGGGTATTGCGCTTTGATAAACGCAGAGTGACCAAATGCACCTACGAAGAAACACGCCAGACCAACAAGTGGGATATCTTCTGATACTGGGTTGTTAAGGTATTCTTGGTACAGCGCCTGTACAGCTAGCACGAGTGCAATCAGAGGGAAGATTGAAAAAGACACTTCGCTCATGGTCAACCATGACAACAAAGCATCACCACACATACCTGCAACCAGTGCCAAAATCAGCGTTTTCTTTTCAGATTTATTTCCATTCGACATTATTCTATCCCGCCTTTTAATCGGTTACGTTCACGTTCTTTGCGATACCAATAGGCCCCTTTGGCTATCATTCGCAATTGCATGATCAATCGCTCGGCGAGTTCATCGCGCTCGCGTCGATCTAAATCTAAAGCTTCCGCACCAGAGCTAAACACCAAAGTAACCGACGCCTCTGCTTGAGTGAACGCCTCTTCTTTGGTCATTCCGGTGCTCATTAAGTACTCAGTTAATTCTGCCGCAAAATGCTGAATTTCTCGAGCGACAGCAGTACGAAATTCAGAGGAAGTGCCGGAGCGCTCACGCAACAATAAGCGGAAAACGTTAGGACTACTTTCAATGAATTCCATAAAGGTTTCAACTGAAGTTCGAATCACACTGCCTTCTTTGACAATACGCTGACGCGCCTGACGCATCAGTTGTCGCAACAACAGACCACCTTCATCAACCATGGTTAAGCCTAGCTCGTCCATGTCTTTGAAGTGACGGTAAAAAGAAGTTGGTGCAATTCCTGCCTCTCGGGCAACCTCACGCAAGCTGAGATTGGAAAAGCTGCGATCCGCACTGAGTTGATTAAATGCCGCATCGATCAACGATCGACGTGTTTTTTCTTTTTGCTGCGCGCGGATTCCCATCGATTTCATTCTTTAACTTGCTCTTTTTCTATTGGGTACGAGAGCTTCAATATAACGCATATCGCCCCCACGTATAAAGCGACGTTATCTGCCGATAAGCGGCGAGCACGTTACTATCGCCATGCATCTAATTGCAATCGCCTCACTTCAAATAGTAGACATACAGCATACCAATTAGTTCTTTTGGGCGATTCTGCGTGATCACTTCCACTCTCTAGCAGGCATTACGTGTTCCCAATAGAGTAAATGAGTTAAAATCCCGCTACAGCAATGTTAAGCAAATATAACAAGGAAGACATCATGGCGCATGCTAATCACTATGACGTGATCGTAATTGGTAGTGGCCCGGGCGGTGAAGGGGCGGCGATGGGATTGACCAAAGCCGGACTGAATGTTGCCATCGTAGAAAAGGAAAGCAGTGTTGGTGGCGGTTGTACGCACTGGGGAACCATACCATCCAAAGCATTGCGTCATGCGGTTAGCCGTATCATTGAATTCAATAGCAACCCGTTATTCTGCCGCAATAACACCAGCCTTCATGCAACATTTTCTGACATTTTAGGTCATGCGAAATCGGTCATTGATAAGCAAACTCGACTTCGTCAGGGCTTTTATGATCGCAATTCATGCACACTGTTGTTTGGTACTGCGCGCTTTATCGATAACTACTCCATCGCCGTCATGCAAAGTGACGGTACGGAAGAAGTGTACTCAGCGGATAAATTTGTTATCGCGACAGGCTCTCGTCCATACCAACCAAATGACGTCGACTTCTTGCATGAACGTATCTACGACAGTGACTCTATCCTGAGCCTGAAACACGACCCTCGCCACATCATCATTTACGGTGCGGGCGTGATTGGCTGTGAATACGCATCTATTTTCCGCGGTTTAGGCGTGAAGACCGACTTGATTAACACTCGCGACCGTCTGCTCTCTTTCCTAGATAACGAAGTCTCAGATGCTCTGTCTTACCACTTCTGGAACAGTGGCGTGGTAATTCGTAACGATGAAACATTCGAGAAAATCGAAGGCACTGAAGATGGTGTTATCGTGCATCTTCAATCAGGTAAGAAGATGAAAGCCGATTGCCTACTGTATGCTAACGGTCGAACGGGTAACACAGACAAACTTAACTTACCTGCGGTTGGGCTTGAGGGTGATTCGCGCGGACAGCTCAAAGTAGATGGTAACTACCGTACAGAAGTGGAACACATCTACGCAGTCGGTGATGTGATTGGTTACCCTAGCCTAGCGAGTGCAGCATATGACCAAGGTCGTTTCGTGGCACAAGCCATCACTAAAGGACAAGCTGACGGCAATCTGATTGATGACATCCCAACGGGTATCTACACCATTCCAGAAATCAGCTCAGTGGGCAAAACTGAGCAAGAACTGACTGCGGCGAAAGTACCTTACGAAGTGGGACGCTCTTCGTTTAAGCATCTCGCTCGTGCACAGATTGCAGGTAAAGACATCGGCAGCTTGAAAATCCTCTTCCATCGCGAAACCAAAGAGATTCTTGGTATTCACTGCTTTGGTGAGCGCGCTGCGGAAATCATCCACATCGGTCAGGCCATCATGGAACAAAAAGGTGAAGCCAATACGATTGAATACTTCGTCAATACCACCTTCAACTACCCGACGATGGCAGAAGCGTATCGCGTAGCAGCACTGAACGGGTTGAACCGATTATTCTAATTCAATTGGGTTGCCATGATCCAAAAGCAAAAACAGCAGGTTTCGACCTGCTGTTTTTTTATGTGTAACTAGGCAAGAAAGCTTCCCTTGCGCCATTGATAGAAGAAGATCGCGCCGAGTCCAATCCCTCGCATTGCCATAAAACTGGTCATCGCAAACCACAGCGCATGGTTTTGCCAATCAGAGAACAAAAAGAAAATCGCAAAGAAACAACAAGTCGCCACGAACATACTGTTTCGCATGTCTTTACCTTTAGTGGCACCAACAAAGATGCCATCAAACAGGAAGCACCACATCGACGCCAATGGCATAACCACCAACCAAGGCAGATACACCGACGCTTGTTGCTGCACCGCTTCAATCGAAGTGATCATGGCGATCAAGTGCGATCCCGCCAAACCAAATACCGCAGTCAAACCTAAACAGATGATCAGACTCCAGAAGAAAGTACCAATCAACGAAGCACTGAGCTGCGCTCGGTCTTTGGCACCAATCGCTTTGCCGACCATGGCTTCCATGGCATAAGCAAAACCGTCCATGCCATAGGAAATCATCATCAAGAAACTCATCAATACCGCATTAGCCGCAACTACATCGTCACCAAAGCTCGCACCTTGGAAAGTCATAAAGCTAAACGTAGCTTGTAAACATAGCGAGCGTAAAAAGATATCGCGATTGAGTTTTACGAACCGCCCTAACCCATGTTGAGTATCAGTTAACAGGCTCTTAGGGGATAGCAATTGACGGACACGCCATGTTTTCCAAACACACATTAAGCCAAACGCCATGCCTGAGTAATCAGCTATTACCGATGCCAGTGCTGCGCCTTCTACTTTCCAACCCAAACCAATCACAAACAGTAAATCGAGCGCGATATTGGTCACGTTAGTGATGATCACCATCCACATTGGGGCTTTGGAGTTTTGCGTTCCGAGTAGCCAGCCCAACAACACAAAATTCATCAGCGCAGCGGGCGCACTCCACACTCGAATAGAGAAATATTGCATGCCGTAGTGCTTCACTTCAGCACTGGCATCACTCCAACCAAAGATCAGATCCGCGATCGGGTTATGGGCAATAAGGAAGACCAACGCAAACAGCAGTGCCATCAGTGAGCCTTGCATAAACACCAACGCAAGTTGTTTTCGGTCTTCACCACCGTAGGACTGCGCCGCCAACCCAGTGGTCGACATACGTAAGAAGCCAAGCAACCAAAACGTCACGCTGATCATGGTGCTGCCCAACGCAACACCACCCAAATACCAAGCGTGTTCAAGATGACCGATCACCGCAGCGTCAACCAAGCCCAAGAGTGGAACAGTAATATTCGACAGCACCATAGGGATAGCGAGCGCTAACACTTGGCGATGCACTTGAGGATTCGATAAAGGAGAGAAGATAGAGTTTGTCACAGGCACCTCGTTGTTTAGATCAGCGAGTGTACCTGAGTGTTTAATGCCTAGCCAATTACCACTTGATTTGAACGAGAACTGGTGTGAGGCGATGCTTCAACATTGGGATCTTATTCAACCAACGTTGCCATGCTTTCCAACGTGAGCAGAATCGGTCGAATGGCGAGAAGGCTTTGACCCATTGCGCCCACGGCAGCCAATGCAGTACTTGTTGTGCTGGTGCTTCAAAACCATGTGCATAAGTATCTGAACCGAGCTTCTGACCCCATTTACTTTCGGTTAGATCACCCGCTAATACCATGCACACTTCTGCGGAAACAAAATGACGCCCCAGTGTTTGGATGAAGGTTGCAACGCGCGATTCATCGCAATCGAGTAAAGCCATCTCACATAGAATCAATACTGGCGCTTTTTCAGGGATGCGCAGTTCATCTAACCAACTCATGTCTTCTACGCTGCCGCAACGATGCTCGTAACGTTCGTTTTTGTGGAACAATCGCTGACGCCAAACCAGATTCTCGGTGACATCCAGTTCAATCCAGTGACAACGACCATTGTCCAAACGGTAGAAGCGCGTATCTAAGCCCGCACCAACGTTAATGATCCAAGCGTCTGAGTGTTGTTGAAGAAAGTGACTGACCTGCTGATCGCACAACTGAGTTAAAGTCACATGCAGCAGCTGCTTCTGATCGACGTCGCCACTGATGCAATCTGGCGCCATCTTGCAGCTCAAGCACGCTTTTGCAGCGATCGGATCGTACACCAAGCCGTTATCGACCAAGCTTTCGCGGCTACGCAAAAACAACGGTTTCAACAGATGATTAGGTACGTGATGTTGAGGCTTGGACATGGGCATTTCCTTGCGCCGAAAAGAAAATGGTTAAATGGAATTAGATGATAATAAATCTCAATATCACTTGCAAGTTTTAACGTAACAGCCAAACACTCTGAATCAGGCCGAACGTAACTATGCTAGGAAGAAAATAAAAACGGGAATAGAAAGTGCAGAAAACACAAAGCCCAGCAGAACACTGGGCTTTATTAGAATGCTTGAGGTAAAAACCTACATCCAGTCGGTGTTACGGATGATGCCAACCGCCAGACCTTCAATCGTCAGATGTTGCGATGTTAGGTCAACTTGGATTGGTGAAAACTCTTCGTTCTCTGCATGCAGTAGAACCGTAGAACCTTTGCGCTCTAAACGCTTCACCGTCACATCATCATCAACACGTGCAACCACAACTTGACCGTCGCGCACGTCTTGGGTTTTGTGTACAGCCAGCAAGTCGCCGTCCATAATACCGATGTCTTTCATACTTTCGCCGTTTACGCGAAGTAGGAAGTCTGCTTTTGGTTTGAACATAGCAGGATCCACTTGGTAGTGAGACTCCACATGCTCTTGAGCCAGAATCGGCTCACCAGCAGCAACTTGACCAATCAAAGGCAGACCTTGATCGTCGTTTGCCGCACCTTCAAGTAGGATTCGGATCCCGCGAGATGCGCCTGGAATAATTTCAATCGCTTGTTTACGAGCAAGCGCTTTTAGGTGTTCTTCTGCGGCATTCGCAGAGCGGAAGCCAAGCTCACGCGCAATCTCTGCACGAGTTGGTGGCATTCCGGTGTCTTCGATTTTGCTTTTAATCAAATCGAAGACTTGTTGTTGGCGTGGCGTTAACGGCTTCATATGTCACCTGTCTTTTTATACAGTTAACTGTGAGTATATCCAGTAAATGGACAAATGAAAACCCAATTGGTTGTTTTTTAATTTATTTACGCCAGTTTCAGATCCTATCCACAAACCTCAAGTAAGCATGCGTTTTAAACACGCAATAAGCAATTCGTCTAATGAAAGCAACAACCTAGGGGTTCGACTAATTTCCGCTCAATAAAATTAAAAGGTTTGACCAGTTTCTGGTATCCTTGCTGCGCTTAAATTTTATCGCCTAGGCTTATTTCTATAGCCGTATCTATTACCTTCTCTTTAGAAGAAGGCAAAGCGGACACTGAAATAAGGTTAGGCTTGTTTGAATACCTATTGAGGCTGTGAACTTTATGTCTTCTGGACAATCATTTTCACGTTCATTACTAAAACTACCTTTATCGGTAATGGTAAAGGGCACCACAATCCCATCGAATCCGATTGATGATCTCAACATCGACCTCACTAAACCGATTGTGTATGCCTTGCCGTTCCGTTCGAACGTGGATTTGCTGACACTGCAAAAACAAGCTTTGAGTCTTGGTCTGCCTGACCCGCTCAGTCCATTGGAAATCAATGGAAAGACACTAACTCGTTACGTGTTTATCGCGTCTCGTCCAACTGTGATGAGCAACGATAACGATGTACCAAGCGAGTCTGTTTCTCTGTTTACAGAGTTACTAGAACTGCACAAACTCGACAGCGAGCTAGACGTGCAAATGATCCCAGCAACTGTGCTTTGGGGTCGTAAACCTGGTAAAGAAGAAAACCATAAGCCGTACCTGCAACCAATGAATGGTCCGCAAAAAGCAAAAGCGGTCATGGCAGCTGGTCGTGACTGTTTGGTACGTTTTAGCCCAGTGGTTTCACTGCGTTACATGGCAGACTCTCACGGTACCGACAGCGCTATCGCACACAAGCTAGCGCGCGTTGCACGTATCCACTTCTCTCGTCAGAAGCTTGCGGCATCTGGTCCAAACCTGCCTCAACGCCAAGTGCTGTTTGCACGCTTAATGAAATCGCCAGCAATTGAAAAAGCAATTGAAGACGAAGCGCAAAGCAAAAACATTTCTATCGAGAAAGCACGCAAAGAAGCCCATGACATCATGGATGAGATTGCAGCGGACTTCTCTTATGGTTTGGTGAAAAACGGCGATCGTATTCTTGGCTGGTTGTGGACGAAGCTGTACCAAGGTCTGCACATCAACAACGCTTCGACCGTTCGTCGCCTAGCGCAAGATGGTCATGAGATCGTGTATGTGCCATGTCACCGCAGCCACATGGACTACCTACTGCTTTCTTACGTTCTGTACCATGAAGGTATGGTGCCACCGCACATTGCTGCGGGTATTAACCTGAACTTCTTCCCGGCGGGTCCAATCTTCCGTCGTGGTGGTGCGTTCTTTATTCGTCGTAGCTTTAAAGGCAACAAGCTGTACTCAACGATTTTCCGTGAGTACCTATCAGAACTGTTTGCTAAAGGTTACTCAGTTGAGTACTTCAGTGAAGGTGGTCGTTCACGTACTGGTCGTCTGCTTCAAGCAAAAACCGGTATGTTGGCAATGACAATTCAAGCCATGCTACGCGGTCTAAACCGTCCAGTAACGTTAGTGCCTGTTTACATCGGTTACGAGCACGTAATGGAAGTGGGTACTTACGCCAAAGAGCTTCGTGGCTCACGCAAAGAGAAAGAAAACGCAGGTCTTGTGCTGCGAACTCTGCGTAAGCTGCGCAATTTTGGTCTTGGTTACGTGAACTTCGGTGAGCCAATTCAGCTAAACCAATACCTGAACGAACATGCGCCAGAATGGACGAAAGACATCGATCGCATGGGCGGCAGCAAACCACAATGGATGAACCCTGTGGTGAACGGTCTGGCAAACAAGATGATGACGCACATTAACGATGCGGCAGCGACTAACGCACTAACTCTATGTGCGACCGCGCTGTTGGCTTCTCGTCAGCGCGCATTGTCTCGTGACTCTTTGATTAACCAGATTGAATGCTACCTGAAGCTACTTAAGAACAACCCATACTCAAACACTTCAACGGTTCCAACAGAAACGGCTGAAGAGTTGGTGGATCACGCTATCTCACTTGATAAGTTTGTGATTGAAACCGACACCATGGGTGACATCATTTCGCTGGATCGTAGCCAGTCGATTTTGATGACTTACTACCGCAACAACATCATTCATCTGTTCGCCCTACCTTCATTGATTGCTCAGATGATTATTCGTCAGCGCAACGTGACCGTAGAGAAAATTCAAGAAAACGTCGCTCAAATCTACCCATTCCTGAAAAAAGAGCTGTTCCTAAGCTATAAGGAAGAAGAGTTGAATGAGCTGGTCTTGAAGATTTTGAACGAGTTCATTGAGCAGAAGATGGTTTGCCAAGATGGTGACAAACTGGAAATCAACCAGTCAAACAACCAATCACTGGTTCTGTTAGGTCGTACTATCACAGAAACACTGCAACGTTACTCCATCGCGATGAACCTACTGGTGGCAGACCAAGAGCTGGGTAAATCTGACCTTGAGCAGAAGAGCCAAGACATTGCACAGCGTTTGGGTCGTCTGCACGGCATCAACGCACCAGAGTTCTTCGATAAAGGCGTATTTACTGCGATGTTCAATACGCTGAAAGAGCAGCAATATCTAGATAGCGACGGTAACTGTGACCTTGAGAAGACACAGCAATTTGCCAAACTGCTGTTTGCTCTGCTTTACCCAGAAGTGAAGTTGACCATCGAAGAGAGTATCCACCAGTTGCAAGCATAGTTCGCTTAAGCTCGATACTCATCTCGACAAAAACACAAAAGGCATCCAATCGGATGCCTTTTTTCTATCTGGATGTCTGTACTATGCCGTTACCAGAAAGCGATAACCAGACCGACCGCAATAACCATTCCCACATAGTTATTGTTAAGGAAGGCTCTGAAGCACAAGTCGCGATCTCGATGGCGAATCAAATGTTGTTGGTACACAAACAATGAAGCAGCCACCAGAATCGTCCAGTAGTAGCTTTGGCCAAGTTCATAGTGCTGACCAAGCAACACCAACATCGCCAAGGTAATCAACTGTAGAACGCCAATCACCAGTTTATCGTGGCGACCAAATAAGATAGCCGTTGATTTGATACCAATCTTTAGATCATCGTCTCGGTCGACCATTGCGTATTGAGTGTCGTAGGCAATAGTCCACAAAGCATTAATCGCAAACACAAACCACACAATCAAAGGCAATTCGCCTGTTTGTGCTGCCCACGCCATCGGAATCGCCCAACTAAAAGCCAAGCCTAAAAACAGCTGCGGCAAATGGGTGTAACGCTTCATAAATGGATAAATGAACGCCAAAAAGATGCCAGCGAAGGAGAGCTTGATCGTCAGTGGGTTCATGGTCAGCACTAATAAGAAAGAGCTGATACCCAAAACCAAAAACAGACCAATCGCTTCTTTCGAGGTCACTTTACCCGATGGTAAAGGGCGCTGTTTGGTGCGTTTCACATGCCCATCAACTTTACGGTCGGCAAAGTCGTTAATCACACAACCGGCGCTACGCATTAGGAACACGCCTAACACAAACACGATGAGTACATTCCAACTTGGTATGCCTTGGGCGGCAATCACAAGTGCCCAAACCGTCGGCCACAATAACAAGAGTGAGCCAATTGGGCGATCCATTCGCATCAGTTGCCAATATGCTTTGGCTTTGTCTGCGGACATTTACACCTTCTCCTTAGCGTAAACTGGTGAATTTGGTAAGAATAACTCAGCAACCAGCATGGGTTTGTGATTCATCCACAGTCTTGAGCGTCGCGCTAAAAAGCGCCCCTGTGGCAAACTAACCCATCCCATTTGCAGAGCATCGCGTTCAACGTTATCGGCGCTGAACACAGTTAAACCCAGCGGGATATCTCCTTGCTGAGCTAAGTCATATTGTTGATCGACCAAGGTTGAACGAGGAATGAGCGTGCGGCCAATGACCCAATCCGTATTGTCGCCACATAAAATCACCTCTCTCAGTAGGCAATCTTGCTCAGACAATAGCTGGCTCTCATCCTGTTTTAACGTCTTGGCTGTGACGATCTGATTGTGCAGCAATTCCACTGTTAAGCGTTGGCAATGCTGACCTAAACGACGTGACAAAGAGCCCTGTTCTTCAAGCCAATGCTTGGCGAATTCGCTAGGGAATTCAAAATCTTCGGGGTTTTGCCACTCTACTTCCAATAAAGAAGTAAGATAGAGTGATGTCGGCTGATTCATACTAGTATTCAATTGGAGGCTTTATGCGTACAATAAAGCAACAACTTACCGTCTTATTGAAACCGTAAGTTCCGTTATTTGTTTTAGACGGTCTATTGTATCAAGACTGAAGCGATTCGAATATCGCGATCCAGAGAAAGAAAAGTTAGAAATATGTACAAACGTTATATAGCCCAAATTATTTTCGCGCTAAGTCTGCTTATTTCAGCACCGAGTTGGGCTGAATCTGAAGAGGCAGCACCTAAGTTAGCTTACTTTACGCTCGAACCCGATTTAACTACGAACTTCTATACCAAGGGTAATAAACTGGGTTATGTACAGGTGCGTATCGATATCATGGTGATGAGTCAGCAAGACCTCGCCGTTGTCGAACACCACCAACCATTGATCCGAGATGCGGTGATCGAACTATTAGGTAAACAAACAGAAGATACGATTAAGTCTTTATCTGGTCGTGAGGATCTGCGCAAAACGTTGGTGAAAGAACTCAATGAAACCCTACTACCAGAGACGGGTAAAACCATCATCGCTGATTTGCTGTTTACCAAATACCTTTATCAATAATATGAACAGTTAAAGCTGACGAGCTGCTCCTATTAAACGAAAGACAGATAAACAAAAGACCACCGATTGGTGGTCTTTTTGTTGGTGTCTGTAAATCATTAACTTAGGAGGTTTGTTGGTATTTCTGTTTACCAGAATCAAACAACGCTATCGCCATACCAGAAAGTAAGCCAACTAAGTGGGCCGTGTTGGCAATCGCCATAAATGGTTGAACATAGCCAAGAACCAACCACACCAGCATAAAGCCAATAATAGGTTTAGGCAGTGTTAAGCCAAGATGTGGACAACGGTAACCAAGGATCCACAAATAACCAAGTAGCGCATAAACCACACCAGATAAACCGCCGAAGTTTGCTCCTTCAACATAAAACTGACCCGCGCCGGAGAGCGCAGCAGAAATAAGGAAGATTTGCAGTAACTTTCCAGAGCTTAAACGGCGCTCGATATCGCCTCCCAATTGCCACCACCACAAGAGGTTGAACACAATATGGGTAACAGAAAAGTGCAATAACGCATGGCTAACCCAGCGCCAGAGCTGCCATTGCTGCCCTTCGAACGCAGGAAAATGCAATAAAGCAAACACACCATCACCAAAGCCGAACATCTGCAAAAAGTAGATAACGGCACAGACAACCATGATCAGCAAGGTCACTGGGCCCGCCTTAGCTTTTACCATACCCATAATGCTCGGGCTGGAATAATGAAATTTGCTCTTACGAGTATCGGCAACGTCCCACGAAGCGGCGCTATATTTCGACGCTGATGGATTGGCTAAGAATTGTTTTAGCTCGGCTTCGACTTCAATTTCATGCTGCGCATCCGTCAGCCAAAGTGCAAACTGTCCTTCACCTTCCGGCATCATCTGAATATCAATCTTGCGTGATGCCATGTAATCAATGAAGGCTTGCGCCATACGTGGATTATTTAACGTTACCAATCTCTTCATTAACTTCTCACTATCGGTAGTTCTGCTCGTTGCCAGGCTTCAAAGCCGCCATCCACACTGTACACCTGTTCGAAGCCTTGGTTAACCAAATATTGTGCCGCACCTTGGCTACTGATGCCGTGGTAACACATCACTAGGATTGGTTGTTCGAATTCCACATCGTTCATGAAAGGAACGATCGAATCATTAGTCAGATGAAAAGCGGATTCTGCATGCGCGACAGCAAAAGATTGAGGGTCACGAATATCTACAAGTTTTGCTTCACCTTGTTCGAGCAATGCCTGAGCGCCTTGAACATCGATATGTTGAAACTGGTCCATTTACTTTCTCTATGTCGTTTTCGTTATTGACGCCATTGTAACCTATCCAAAGCCAAACTTAGACACAGAGATAGTCAGGTCATTGAAAGCTGTACACATTCGCACCGTTTGTGGATAAATCTGTGGATTGCGTTGATAAAGTATATTTGGATCACTTGATCCACAAGATGTAGTAATGATCTTGATCTAACTGTGTGTATATTTACAACTATCCCCAAGTGAAAAACCACGCCTAAGCCTTATTTAGTCCGGCTTTCGAACAGTTGATGAATAATTACTTCACAGAGTTATACACAGGTAGCACAGATAGATTAGATCGCAAACACTATCGATTTTCGATCGAAAACAAAAAAGCCGAGATCACATGATCTCGGCTTTCTATGAAAATCTTACTTTAGATTAGAAGCGAAAGTTAGAACTCACCGACAGCAAGTTTCAGTTTCTTCATCGCGTTCTTTTCTAGCTGACGAATACGCTCGGCAGATACACCAAACTCATCCGCTAGATCTTGAAGTGTTGCTTTCTCGTCATCCAACCAACGAGAACGGACAATACGTTGACTACGCTCATCCAAACTCGCAAGAGCGTGGCCTAAACGATTATTAGTATGCGTTTCCCAGTTAGCAGCTTCAATATTATCTGCTACATCAGACGATTTGTCCTCTAGGTACAACATTGGCGCTGTGTACGAGTTTACATTGTCGTCGTCATCCATTGGCATATCGAACGTTGAGTCCACTGCCGCTAGACGCGATTCCATTTCACGTACTTCTGAAGGCTCGACACCTAGCTCACGAGCTACGGTTTCAACTTCACCGTTGTTGAACCAACCTAGACGCTTTTTCGACTTACGTAGATTGAAGAACAGCTTACGTTGCGCTTTGGTTGTCGCGATCTTAACAATACGCCAGTTACGCAATACGTATTCATGGATTTCAGCTTTGATCCAGTGAACAGCGAAAGAAACCAAACGTACACCCACTTCAGGGTTAAAACGCTTAACCGCTTTCATAAGACCGATGTTGCCCTCTTGTACTAGATCTGCCATTGGCAAACCGTAGCCTGAGTAGCCACGAGCAACGTGAACAACGAATCGTAGGTGTGACAAGATAAGGCCTTTCGCCGCGTCAATTTCACCCTTGTAGTGTAATCGTTCTGCAAGCTCACGCTCTTCGTCTGCAGTTAGCATTGGGTAGCTGTTTACAGAACGGATATAGCTATCAAGGCTATCTTGCGTGACTAGAGCCATCGGATACGCTTCTTTTGTCATTCAATTCCTCATCAATCTCTGATCTGGAGCATTACATTGCAATTTAGCTTGGCCATCTTGAACTTAAAATGAACAAGTTTCAAGAAGGGCGAGTAATTATCCATAAACAAATTGTCTAAACAAGAGGTAAAAATTAGCTTGTGCTAATAAATTCCAAGTATAAGACCTTTATCACCTAAACTGGTTCAATTTCTTTTAGATGACGCTGCGCGGATACTCGTGCGGCGATACAACCCAGCAAACTACCAGTGATAATCAATAGCAGAGATTCATCCCAACTCAGACCAATCAAACGGAACTGACTGTCGTATAGTGAAGCCAATTGCTCAACGGCATTGTTCATCACCACAGTAATCAATGCGGTGACTAACCAAGCAATGCTCGCCCCCAGCACACCGAACCACATACCCGTGTACAGGTAAGGACGCAGAATGAAACCGTCGGTCGCACCAATCAGCTTCATGGTTTGAATTTCTTCTTTGTTCGCCAGCACATTAAAGCGCAATGTATTGCCAACGATTAAAAATACAGCACCTAACATCAGTATTGTCAGGGTGATGACAATAATGCCAGCAAGGGTTTTTATGGCATCAAGACGCGCCAGCCAATCTTCATCGAGCCTAACGTCAGTAACGTCTTGTTGCTCACGGACTTGCTTGGCTATCGACTGAATATCACTCTTTACTTCTGAATCCGGTGTGATCACCAACACGCCTGGTAGTGCGTAACCACTCAACAGACTCAACGCTTGGTCAAAGCCAGCGTATTGGCTTAAATCAGATAGACCTTGTTGCGGCGAAATATATTCCACCTCTTTTACCAAAGACCACGTTTCGATTTGGTCTTTTAACACCATCACACGCGCATCAGGCATGCCTTCTACTAAGTAAGCACTAACTTGCGATGGTGAAGCGACGTCTTGTGCTGCGCTCGCCACGTTTTTACCCAGCAAGTACAAGCAAGCTGGCATCGCTAATGCCACTGAAATAACAGCTAAGGTAAGAATGTTACCTAAAGGACGACGCCATAACGCGCCAAAAGAAGATTTTGCTTGTTTTGCATGGACAGAGAAAAAACCATCGGTATTTGCACGCTTGGCACTGCGACCTTTCCCTTTCTTCTGGGTGCGCTTGTTACCTACCATAGTCTTCTACCTCACTTAGGAAGCCTTGGTTCAATTCAAAATGGCGATATTGTGGGCGAGTGTTTACTAACCCGATATCGTGCGTCGCAAGGAGAATCGTTACGCCAGCACGGTTAAATTCTTCAAACAATCGTAACACACGGTTAGACAGCTCTGGATCAAGGTTACCAGTTGGCTCATCGGCCACCAGTAGAGTTGGTCGGTTTACGACAGCGCGTGCAATACCAACACGTTGTTGTTCACCACCCGAAAGTTGACTTGGCAAACAACGGGCTTTATCCAACAAGCCCGTTTTATCCAACGCCGCAGAAACACGGCGTTTGATTTCGTTTTCAGAAATCGATTCGATGCGCATCGGCAGTGCAACGTTGTCGAACACACTGCGATCCATCAATAGACGGTGATCTTGGAAAACAATCCCGATATTGCGACGCAAGAAGGGAATGTCTTTGTTTGGGATACGAGTGATATCGTGACCATTGAAATGGATTTTGCCATCGGTTGGTCGCTCTATCGCACATATCAGTTTCAACAAGGTACTTTTACCTGCCCCGGAATGCCCACCTAAAAACGCCATTTCTCCGCGTCGAAGGTGAAAATCGACTTTCTGTAAGGCTTGTCGACCACCTCGGTAAGCTTTGCTCACTTGCTGAAATTTGATCACCGTTGATTTCCTCTAACTCTTGTTACTCTTCACGACTAAACAGAGCGTCAATGAACTCTTGAGTTTCAAATGGACGCAAGTCTTCGATGCCTTCGCCTACACCAATGTAGCGAATTGGGATTTCGAACTGATCAGCGATAGCGAAGATCACGCCACCTTTCGCTGTACCATCCAGCTTAGTCAATGTAATCCCGGTTAGAGGGGCAACATCACTGAAAAGTTTCGCTTGGCTAATTGCATTTTGACCTGTACCTGCATCTAGCGTCAGCATGATCTCGTGTGGCGCTGAGTCATCAATCTTCTTCATTACACGTACAATCTTACGCAGCTCTTCCATTAGGTTCGCTTTGTTTTGTAGACGACCGGCAGTATCGGCAATCACGACATCGACGCCACGCGCTTTTGCCGCTTCAATCGCATCATAGATAACCGAGGCACTGTCCGCGCCAGTGTGCTGAGCAATCACAGGAACGTTATTACGCTCACCCCATACTTGTAGCTGCTCAACCGCAGCCGCACGGAAGGTATCACCCGCCGCAAGCATGACTTTCTTACCTTGGTTTTGGAATTGCTTCGCCAGCTTACCGATTGTGGTGGTTTTACCGACACCGTTCACGCCAACCATTAAGATAACGTAAGGGGTTTTGCTGCTGTCGATTTCGAGAGGCTGTTCTACTTTCGCAAGGATTTCTGCCATCTCTTCTTTCAGCAGGCCGTAAAGTGCTTCACTATCTTTAAGATCACCGCGAGAGGCTTTTTCAGTCAGATTGTTGATGATTTTTGTGGTGGTTTCCATGCCTACATCAGCAATCAACAGTTGTTCTTCTAGCTCTTCGAAAAGGTCATCATCGATCTTCTTACCGCTGAACAAACCAAAGAAACCCGCACCGATGTTTGCTTTTGTGCGGCTTAGGCTACGCTTCAGGCGAGCAAAGAAGCTCTCGGTTGGTTTTTCTTGTTCTTGAACGCGAGGTGCAACTGGTACTTGTGGCTCTTCTGCTTCTGCTTCTGCTTCTGCTTCTGCTTCTGCTTCTGCTTCTGCTTCTGCTGGGGCAGCCTCGGCTTTCTCCGGCTCCACTTCAACCGCTGTTTTTTCTTCTGCTTGCTCGGCAACGTCTTCTGTTGGTTGTTGCTCGGCGGCAGGAGCTTCCGCTGCTTCTTCTTTTACTGATTCTTCAGTTGTCGGTTTTTGGCTTTGCTCTTCATCACCAAAACCTAGCCACGAAAGTAATCCGCGCTTCTTTTTTTCCGTCATCTGGGGCTATCCTAGATTGTCTTCTTATCTATTAATGACTCTTTTCTGACAAGAATATTAACTTTACAGAAAAGGCGAATGACAAAGTTGTGAAAACTTTCCAATTAGGTAAATCTAATCTTATTAGTGTTACACTCTGTCATCTTGAATATTCTGGGCTGTATCCAAGCTCAAAGCTTGGGCGATTGGGTATAGTATCACTTTATTAGCGGTCAAAAAATCTATGGTAAGACGTCGCCAGCAAAACTCATCACAAAAAACGCCAACAACGGGCTTTGTACGCATTATTAGTGGCTTATGGAGAGGTAGAAAGCTCCCTGTTCATGATGCAGAGGGCTTACGCCCAACCACGGATCGCGTAAAAGAAACCCTGTTTAACTGGTTAGCTCAAGATGTACCGCAGGCGAAGTGTCTCGACTTGTTTGCGGGCTCAGGCGGTTTAGGCTTTGAATCAGCTTCACGCCAAGCTGACCAAGTAACTATGATTGAGCTAAATCCACAAGCATTTCAGCAACTGCAAAAGAACGTAACTTCCTTGAATGCCAACAACATTCAAGTAGTGAACACTGATGCAATTAGCTTTTTGCAGCAACCAGGGACACCTCACCACGTAGTATTCATCGATCCGCCATTCCGCAAAGGATTATTGGATGAAACCGTGACCTTGCTAGAGCAAAACGGCTGGCTTGCTGAAGATGCGATGATTTATATTGAAACTGAAAAAGAGCTAAGCATTGCTGGGCTACCAGAGAGCTGGCACCTACACCGCGAGAAAACCGCAGGTCAAGTGAACTACCGTTTATACGAACGCTCACCAGCTTAAAGCCTCGATTTAAAAGGATAGTTAAATGAAAGCATTATTGATACTGGCTAAAGCGGCCATCGCCTTTGTCTGGTTCGTGTTGATCCTCAACTTCTTTATGCCATTCCCTGGTAAAGCAGCGATTGCGTTGTACATCATGACCGCTTTCTTGTTCATCATGCACGGTTTGCAAATGGCGATCTTCATTGGTGCATTTGGCGACAAGATTAAGATGAGCGCATGGGAAAAGTACTCCATTTTGATTTTTGGTATTTTTGCTCTGCTCGATATTCGTCGTAAGCACATGATGTAATAAGACAGAGAAACGAAAGCCGCTCATAAGAGCGGCTTTTTTGTATTTATCATCTCGGTAATGGCTCAGCCCATGTAGCTCTTCACCCCATCAAGGAACATTTGGGTAGATATCATCACTAGCAGTAGTCCCATCAATCGCTCAACGGCTTTTAAGCCACGCTCTCCTAGGATACGGTGGAAGAAGCTGTAGAACATCAAAATAAAGAAAGTCGCGCCCCAAGCAATTAACACGGCGGCAGACAGCTCCATAATCTTATCGGGATGCTGAGAAGAAAGTAAAAGCAGCGCTGCAATCACCGAAGGTCCCGCAATCATCGGGATAGCCATTGGTACAATAAACGGCTCTTCGCCGGCAGCCAATCCAGTAATGCTGCCAGCGCTTGGGAAAATCATCTTAATGGCGATGATAAACAGGATGATACCGCCAGAAATACTCAAGGTTTCAGGCTGAACATGAAGGAAGCTCATGATGCTTTGCCCTGCGAACAAGAACAGCATCAAAATCATCAAGGCGAACAGCAACTCTCGGATCAATACTTTTCTGCGACGCTTCGCATCAAGGTGTTTAAGAATGGAGAGCACAATCGGCAAGTTACCGAGCGGATCCATAATAAGAAACAGCATGGTCGCTGCAGAAAGAATGTCCATGTTCTGACCTCGACGGAAAAATTGGCGGCCAGTATAACAAAGTGATTGAGTGAATATATGGTTGAAGGCGAAATGAATGTATCGCCTTCATTGATGATGGGTTAGCCGCCGCTTAGTGATTACAAACGCGCGCCATATTGACGACAAACTTACCTTCCAGTTCGCGTACTTTTTCACGCTTTAGTAAAAACTCTAGCAATGCGTCTAAGTCTAGATCATTCAGCTTGCAGGTATGAAAACGCACTTCACTACCGAAGTGAGCCGCCAGCTCATCACGATTCATTGGGGTTTCACGAAGTAGGTTCAGTAAGTTGTGAGCATGAATTTCAGTCATTATCGACTCCAGTCATTAAATGGAATCCACTCAGTTTACTCAAAACGTAGCCGCTGACTTTGACCTAAGTTAGTAAATGATAGAGGCAACAATAAGTGCATGAGCCAAGAAGTAACTGCCACTCACCCAAACATACGCTCGCTTCATCGGTTTACGATATCCATGTATCGCGTAGGCTAAGGCGGAATAAATCATGACTAGAGTGCCACTAAAGCCGAGAGCATTGGCAAAGCTCGGTACTTGTAACCACACCTCTCCTGCTGCCCAAGCTAGCTGAACCAACATGATACCCATGATAACAACAGGAAAGACCATAGAATCCAGTTGAGGGAGCAACAAGAAGAAGGCCACGATACTCGCTGCAAGAAGCAAAGCTAACAGCCACCAAACGATGTCACCATTGAGCTGAACCCAGAACGATTTGCTATAACAGATTTGTGCCAGTAGATAACCAGCAAAATAGAGAGGTTTTCGAGATTTAAACGAATGGAGGGTATCGGCGAACATTGAAACCAATAAGCCACCAGCAATCCAATAGGTGTGAGGTGCCGAAGCCCCCTCCGTGAGCGCCAGAACCAGCAACAATAGCAGAGTAAAGATTTTAAATGCCAGAGACTGTGTCGGATTGGCCTGTTTCGCCCCCAACACGGAATATACTCCTGATAGCCCTATCGCTAACCAACTCCACATGCCGATACACCTTTCACGTAATCTCGCCGCTAGTCTAGGTAGACCAATCTTGATGTAAAGACACAATCAGTGAAAGTTGGATCTCGATAGCGAATCACGACATTTTGTAAACGGAACTTACTCAATTAGTGATTATCGTTTTTCTCACAATTATTGAGCCCAACTATCTAACTTTGAATGTTATGGATAATTTCATCAAAAGACCTAACCTTCAGAAATTGAAAAACAAACCACCAATCTGTTCGCCATACAACCGTTATGGGCAAATAACCGACACAAAAGCTAGATCCACCACCTCTGACCACTCAGAAAGGTAAAAACACCGTCCCATAACAAGATAAACAACTATTGGCTCAACAATTGCGTAGAGTAAAAATTCAAACGATTACACTTAACTGACTGATATAACAAAACATAATCCAGAAAAACAATAAAAACCTAACCTTAGCTATTGTGGATTAAAGCTAAACCCTTTTGGTGCTGAGATTTTCTCATTGGATAGGAAAAAACGAACAAGATGGACGTCCATAAATGTGAGCCTCATTAGCATAAAAGCCAATTTTCTCAACTTTTGAGAAATTCAGTAAAAATAGCCAACCAACCTCCCCACTGACACAAGAAACACTATTTCAGCATAAGATTACTCATATTTAACACATTAAAATCATACACTTAAGCCACAAAAGAAGATAAAAACAACAAGTCGAACACTTAAAGAACAGCACAAAAACACAGTTTTATTAGTCAATTTAGGGTAAAAACACTTAAGTTAAGTGTGAGTTTTGAAAACTTTTCCGCTTTGAAGTTGATCAAAGCTCAAAAACAGTGCTATATTATTTACATCGAGTTCATCAATGATTTTAGGGGTAGTGTTATGATTTCTTCTTCTCAAAAACAAGGGCTGGTAATGATTGCAGTGGTTGTTGGTTTAATGACACTGCCAATGATGTACTAAGTTACTGTTTCCAATAAAAAAGGGACGCTTTCGCATCCCTTTTTTGTTATTCAAATTTTGCTATCTACAAATGCTTAACCAGAATGTCCCAATGCATGTAGTAAAAGCCGAGTGCAGCAAGCGTTATCAAGGCCATTAACAAAATCGCCGCTCGCCAAATAAAGCGTGAACTTCTCGGTGTCAGCTCTTTTTCGCATGCATCACACGCCGCTAAAAAGCCTTTTCGATCGTCCAGTTTATAATCCTCTTCGTGAACAACCTTATTCCGCACTGTTGCGATAAAACGCAGCTTTGCTACCACATCATGTGGTAAGCGCTCCTCGCAGCTAGTGATCAATTGATGTAGCCCTTTCCCTTCTGCATGGTATTGCGTGCGCAGAAGTTTTTCGATCGTTCGGGTACGCATGACTACTTTCTCAATATCTGACATCGTAACCCTCCTTACTGAACTTTCCTTTGTCCGTCATTTCATTCTTCTATAAATTTAGAGCTTTTTCGAGCGGTTAGGTGCAAATTTCCTTTTAAATTGTGCTCTTGCACGCATATAAAATGTGAAGTGCGCCGAATAAAATCTACGTTACTTTTACTAGATCACGAATAATTTATCTCAACTCATAGTTTAATCAGGGAGTTCTGTAAAATAGGCACCAATGAAACATTGGAGGTTATCATGCCAATCTCACTTATTTTGGCTCTGTTCGCCCTGATCGCACTCGGTGCATGGGCATTTTTCCGCTTCTATAGCAAACATTACTTTGGTGAAGACGCGCCAGAGCAAAGCGCGCAAGTGACCATCTTAGACAAGCAAGCCATAGAAGTTCCGGATGCCGAGTTAGGTCAAGACGACCAAGAATATTGGATCTACGTTCAACGTGGCGCTATTGGCCCTAAGCGCGAATTCCAAATCGGTGTGCACTATTACCACGCGTTGAATCCTGGTGATAAAGGCACACTGACCTACCGTGGCGACAAGTTTTTACACTTCGCCCTAAAACGCTAACCTACGGCAACAGCCAACGAGTCTTGGCGGACTTCGAGAATAGATAGCTCATCCCCAAGGCTCCTGCACCACTCAAAACAATCCACACCGGAATCACCCACGCAGGGTGGCCTTCATACCAACCAAATGCTTTCATCGGCCACAAAAAGATTGGATGTAACAAATAAATCCCTAAGCTGTGCTGACTAATAAAGCTCACTACTTTTTGTGTCTTCGGAGCCAAACCTTCACCGAAGTAGCGACATAACATAAAGATCATTGATGCCGCTAAAATCACATTCAATGTTTTGTAAGAGAACCAGCGCCCTACGGTGTATTTATCCAATTCCAAACTGTTGGTCACCACCATGGTGAAAGTCACGGCCAAAGCGACTAACCCTAAGCCAGTAAAGATCGAAACGGTAGAGCGACTGAGAGGCATCTTTTTAAATAGCACATAGCCGAGCGGCAAATACCCCATGTAAAGCCAGTATTGATTGCTCCATGGACCATCAATCTTAAATAGGAACAAAGTGCTGGTCAGCAGCCAAACAGCAAGATACGCATAGAGGACGTTATCATCGCAATTGCGGACCACCCATTGGAATAACGGAATAACAAAATAGAGCGGGATAAAGTAGTAGAAGAATCCAAGGTGGTAGTAAGTCGCATGATGTGGGCTATTACCAACGACTTCTTTGACGGTCTCGAAATCAAAACCTTGCGCTGTCCAACCGGATAGATAGGCGTAGAACATCGACCAAACTAAGAAAGGCACCAACACTTTCCCCAAACGCCGTTTAACGTAGTACTTGGCATCAAAAGGACGCGTATCACTGAGCATCAGCGCACCAGTGATCAAAATGAATACGGGCACCGCCCAGCGAGTCACACTGTTTACGCCTACCGCTGTCAACCATTGGTCAAATGGAATCACTCCCAACTCATTACGATATGGCGCTAACACATGAATGGCAATCACCGCGACCGCAGCGACACAACGTAATAAGTCGAAAAACAGAACCCTTTCTCTCATACCCTTACCTACTTTGATTGGCTTTACGTCTATAGCATAGGGTAATTTTCATCCAGTGAAATAGTTAACAATCTGTTTTTGCTTATTTTTAACTCAGCGATGACGCACCAATATCATTGATTTGCACAATGGTTAGCGATAAATCCTATTGTACAAATAGGATCAGCACCCCTAAGCTTTCTCGGATATGAAACAGATTTAACCGTTTTATTCCATTAGGATGCTGGACAGATTATTAAGAGAAGTCTTTATGAAGAAAACATTATTAGCGTCACTGGTTTGTGTAGTGGCTTTAGCTGGATGTAATCAAAAGGAAGAGACCGTGGCACCAACACAATCGCAACCGGAAGCGAACCCTATCTGCAGCGCTGAAAACCTTGCTGGCGGCTGGTCACAAGGTGAAGTAACACCTGAAGCTCAGCAAGCACTCGACTTTGTACTTGGTCAGATGAATACCGCGGCTAAGCTAAAAGAGATCTTGAGCGTACGAACTCAAGTGGTGAATGGTCTTAACTACGCCATTGAATTCGAAATGGACAATGGTGAAGTGTGGAACACTATCGTTTACCGCTCACTGAAAGGTGATATGGAAATGACGCAACCGGCACAACAAGGTCGTCTTTGCCCATAAGCAAGACTTGCTGATTTGCGATACTGAATCGTAAAAACAAAATGGCTCCCAATATGGAGCCATTTTTTATTTCTAAGTCGTAAACCGATTTAAGCCGTAGCCACTTTGGCCTTTGGTAGCTTGATAGAAATTAGCGTTGTTAGTGCTAAGAAAGCAAATGACACCCACAGACATGCCGCTAGACCTGCTTCTTGGTAAATCCAACCAGACAAAACCGTACCGATCAAACGTCCCATCGCATTCGCCATATAGTAGAAGCCGACATCCAGCGATACTCCATCGCCTTTCGCATAACTAACGATCAGGTAAGAGTGCAGAGATGAGTTCACCGCAAACACAGCGCCGAAAATCATCAAGCCCACCACAATAACAAGCTCTGGTTGCCAACCGATTTGCACGCCATAAGCAATCGCACCAGTGATGACGGCAAGGATACCTGCCCAAATAAGAGCCGCGCTGCCATCTGGCACTCGACCTTGCGCTTTACCAGTAATACGAGGTGCAAAACCTTGAACGAATCCGTAAGCAATCACCCAAGCCGCAAGGAAGCCGCCTACCATCAGGTGATCCCAACCAAACACGCTGCCAAGGTAAATCGGGAGTGCAACAACAAACCACACATCACGAGCGCCAAATAGGAACATACGTGCAGCGGAAAGAATGTTCACCGATTCTGACTTAGAGAAAATCTGACGAAACTTAGGTTTGCTCTTCGCCTTACCCATATCCGCTTCTAGCCAGATCAAGCTGCATACAAACACAACAGCCAGCACACTTGCCATGATGACCATCGAAGTTTGGAAACCAAACGCCGACAGCAGCAAACCACCAACGAAGAAGCCCGCACCTTTCAGCGCATTCTTCGAGCCCGTTAAGATCGCAACCCACTTATAAAGTGCACCTTGCTGCTCGTCTGGCACCAAAGTTTTGATCGCGCTCTTGGCACTCATCTTGTTTAAGTCTTTGGCAATACCTGAAATTGCCTGCGCCGCCATTACCCAAGGAATGGTCAACCAAGCATTGGGCACTGCCAACATCAGCAAGGCAAAAATCTGCATCCCTAAACCGACATTCATGGTTTTGTTCAAACCAAGTCGAGCACCTAGCCAGCCACCAACCAAGTTGGTCACTACGCCAAAAAATTCATAGAAAAGGAACAGCGAAGCAATGGCTAAGCTTGAGTAGCCTAAGTCATGGAAGTAAAGCACCACCAGCATACGGAGTGCACCATCCGTCACAGTGAAGTTCCAATAGTTGAACGTCACCAGCATATACTGACGGATACTTTTACTTAGTTTTGAAATCATAACGACCTCAGATGTACAGCGTTTAGAGCATTTAGATCATGATGTTCCAAATGCTCTATGACCTGAACACCAACATTGAGTCATCTCAATACTGGCGCTAAATTGTGAAACAAGAACTGATGAGAAATATAAATATTATTTATTAATAAACAATGAGTTAAATATAACATCAGTAAGCAAAAATCACATAAATTGGTAAGCCATTACGGCATAAAGAGAGCTTTTAGATCATGATGTTCCAAAAGCTCTATAAGCTGATCAAGCGTTTTGAGCTACACGCTCGATGTACTCAACTTGTACTGGTTTTGTGAAAGCACCAGGACGCAGAGCTTGCACTTCACGTACGATGTCTTCTAGCGCCCAATCTTTCTCTAACAGTAGGTGCGCAGCAAACAAACCTGTGCGACCAGAGCCACCCATACAGTGCATTGCAACCTTGCCACCTTGAGCTAGAATCGCATGCAGTTCAGGACTCGCTTGTGACCATTTTGCCGCGAATTCTTCGCCCGGAGCACAGTCATCTTCAATCTCAATTTGGAACCATTTCATGCCCAGTTGTTGAGTCAATTCACCCAACGCAGACACGTCTTTTGCTGCTAGTTCAGCATTATCCAGAGCAGTAACAATCGCTTCTACGCCTTGCGCTTTTAGTTGCTCTAGCGAAGCTTGCAGTTCAACACCTTTGGTACCAGGACATGGAGTCAGTACCAAAGCGCCCGTTTCTAAATCTAATTGCCATGTAGGATGAGACATCTTAAAACTCCTTATGCCATACCAACGTTACGAACCAATTCTGCAGTACGCGTCGCGTAACCCATTTCGTTATCGTACCAAGCGTAAATCTTCACCATACGAGAGCCCACAACCATGGTTGATTGCGCATCAACGATCGTTGAACGTTGGTCGCCTTTGTAATCGATAGAAACCAACGGACGCTCTTCAAAACCAAGGATGCCTTTTAGCTCGCCTTCAGAAGCTTCTTTCAGTAGTGCGTTAACCTCTTCTGCCGTGGTGTCACGTTTCACATCAAAAATGATGTCAGTAAGTGAGGCGTTTGCTAGAGGAACACGAACCGCGTGACCGTTAATCTTGTCTTTCAACTCTGGGAAGATTTCAACAATCGCTTTTGCACTGCCCGTTGTGGTCGGGATTAGGCTCATGCCACATGCTCGTGCACGACGTAGGTCTTTGTGCGGCGCATCCAGAATCGTTTGTGTGTTCGTTAAATCGTGAATCGTTGTAAATGACGATTGTTCAATGCCCAGTTTCTCGTGAATCACTTTCACGACTGGTGCAATACAGTTCGTTGTACAAGACGCTGCGGTTACGATGCGGTGCTGAGCAGGGTCGAAGATGTGGTCGTTCACACCCACGACGATGTTAGCTACGCCGTCTTCTTTTACTGGTGCGCTAACAACAACACGTTTTACGCCTTGTTCTAGGTATTTGTTTAGGAATGAGGTTTTGCGATGAACGCCCGTCGCTTCAATCACAACATCACATTGACCCCAGTTCACAGCATCGATATCACGCTCTTGTGAAGTCGTAATGCGCTTACCATTGATCACCATGTCTGTGCCTTCAACTTGCACTGCATGGTTCCAACGACCTTGAACTGAATCGAACTCAAGTAAGTGGCCAAGAGTCGCTGCATCACCCGCAACATCGTTGATGTGCACGAACTCTAGCTCTGGCCAATCAAACGCTGCGCGTAATGCCAAACGACCAATTCGACCGAAACCGTTAATACCTACTTTAATCGTCATAATCTTCTACCTTTAAGCTTTCGCTGGTTAACAGCACGCTGCACGAGCTTTGTCTTGCAAACGTGAAATATCGTCTTGGTACTCTTGCTTTAAGCAGTTCGAGGCCACCAAGTCATCAATCAATTTTTGCATCCATCCCGGTAATTGATCTGACAGCTCGTAGTACACCCATTGCCCCTGGCGTTTATCAACTAAAATACCATTTGATCTTAGCTGAGCCAGATGGCGAGAAATCTTTGGTTGGCTTTCTTGTAGCGCATGGGCTAAATCACCAACACAGGTTTCCCCTTCACGAACCACCAGCATTAAGCAACGCACACGAGTCTCGTCGGAAAGAAGTTTGAAGAACTGATGTGGAAGCATACTTACATACCTATATATGGATATGCGTATATAGTTATTTGAAAATAGGATGCCGTCAAGCGATCGTGCTCGACTGTAATAAAAGTTTAATATTTGATCAGATTAGGCGCCAGAAAAGGTCTGACTCCAGCGCACAGCTTCGCCAAGTTCAGACTTCACATCGTCGACAGAAAGACCGAGTTGCTGGGAGAATTGCTCCACGCCAGCCCAGTCAGCACGCTCGTAGCACTCTTCAATTGCCAGCAACGCGCCGTATTCACCTTGGCGATGCAACAAAGCTTGCTGCACGGAAGGACTTAACGGTAACTGGCCAACTAAAGATTCGACAGACAAATCGAGCATGGCATCGAGAATCGACAACAAGCCAACCATAAAGCCCTGCTCGTTGAGATGCGAAAGAGGTTGATAGCGCGACATGGCTTCGCAGAATTGAGCGCGTTGCAAAGATAAGTTGTACAACTCACGCGGCTTCTTACTGGAGATATAAGACGCCACCACCAGCGAGACAAACATTTTGAGCTTCTCTTGCCCAAGGTAAATCAAAGCTTGGCGGAATGAAGTAATGGTCACTTCTAATGTGGTCGATTGCGTGTTCACAAAACGCAGTAACTTGTACGACAGCGTGACATCTTGAGTAATGATGTTTTCAATCCGGTCGAAGTCAGGATCGGGAACACACACTTCTCTAAATAACTTAAGCGCCAGTACTTGCTCAGGGCTCACGTATTTAGTCTGCATCACTTCCGGCTTACTGAAAAAGTAGCCTTGGAAGAATTTAAAGCCCGCCTCTTTGGTCGCTTCAAACTCAGCTTCGGTTTCGACCCGCTCAGCTAAGAAGTGGTATTTGGTACGCTTTTTGGTGTGTTTCTTAACTAAATCGCACGCATTTTTCAGCCCCATCGCCATGATGTCGAGTTTCACGATATGAACATAAGGCAGAAAGCGACGCCATTCGTCAGTCAAAGTGAAATCATCGAGCGCGATCAAGTAGCCTTCACGGTACAGTTCACGAATGGCTTCAAGCAGTTCATCGGTTGGTTGGCAGGTTTCGAGTACCTCAACCACGATTTTGTTTTTCGGCAAGCTTCTTGGCAGCCGACGCAACAAACTTTGGTGAGGAAAATTGATAAAGCATCGCGAAGATGCAATCAGAGGATTGGTTCCGACAGAGAGAAAGTTCTCTACTATCAATCGGTATGTCGCCCTGTTTGAATCGATGTGTGCAGGATAGGCATTACTTTCACCATCACGGAACAACAACTCATATCCCAGCGTCTGTCTTTTTCGATTAAAGATAGGCTGGCGGGCGACATACGCATTTTTCATTCGAAATTATTGTGCTTTTTATAATTTGTTACTTAGCTGCCGCTAATAATGCACCACATCCCATGAACATTGAACCGAATACTTTATTAATTTTGCCCATGATCTTATCTGAGCGAATAAAGCGCCCCATTTGTGCAGCCAAACTGGTGTAACCCAGCATCACAAACGCATCAATGGTTACTGTGGTCACACCCAATACCAATAGCTGCGTCAATTGGTCTTTCGCTGGGTCGATAAACTGTGGAAACAGTGCCACCAAGAAGACGATCGATTTTGGGTTTGTCAGGTTAATAAGAATGGCTTTGTACAACAGAGAAGTACCTGACATGGCTTTGTGACTTTCAGTTGCAACCAAGCCGGACGTATCACGCCACTTTTGAATGCCAAGCCACACAAGGTAAGCCGCACCCACCCACTTGATCACGGTAAATGCCGTTGCCGATTGCGCGACCAACGCACCGATACCAGCACCAACCAGAGCAATATGAATCGCCAAACCGATTTGTAAACCAACGATAGCACCCAATGACTTGCGCGTGCCGTAACTCAAACCATTGCTGATTGAGTTGACGGTACCAGATCCCGGAGCCAGACTAAAAACGATTGCTGTTACCACATAGGCTAACCAAACGTGGGTATCCATTGCATTTCCTCAATAATTCTTCGATGATACATCGCGTAAACAACGTATCTTCAGGTAATCGACTAATGGCTATTAACCATTCACCTTTGACTTATACTCAAGAGACTTTATTTGAGCAAGCAATAGGTGGTCCGATCGCAGCACTTTGGCAAGAACGCCAAGAAGGCTTTGTAAAAGGGACAGAGAAAAAGAAAATCTACTGGTGCAAACTCACCAATCCTGAGCACACAAAAGCCGTGCTGATCGTCAACGGTCGCATTGAAGCTTCCTGGAAATACCAAGAACTGTTCTACGACCTGTACCGACAGGGTTATGACGTGTATTCGTTTGACCACCGAGGACAAGGTTTATCAGATCGCCTAATTCCAGACTCAGACATGGGTCACGTCTATGACTTTAATGATTACATTGAAGATATGGAATTGGTGCTGCAGCAGCTTGATTTAAGCGGATACCAACAGCGTTTTATCATTGCCCACTCTATGGGCGGTGCGATCGCCACGCGCTACCTACAAACGCATCCAGAACACAACTTTGATGGTTTGATTCTGAGTTCCCCAATGTTTGGTATCAACCTACCTTGGTATCTCAGCCCTATCGCGATTCCGGTCAGCCAAATCTTAGCGGCAGTTTCGACAAAGCCTAGCTATGCTCCGGGACATAAAGCGTATTACACAAAACCGTTTGAAGATAACCCCCTTAGCCAAAGCTACGATCGCTATCATTGGTTCCGTGGTTTATACAACGACAAGCCCGAACTGCAAGTCGGGGGGCCAAGCACACGTTGGGTATGGCAAGGGTTAATGGCTGCTAAGCAATGTATTTTGCTGACACGCCAAATTAAAGTTCCGGTTTTATTGGTTCAGTCAGGTAACGATCGCATCGTGAGTAACGCCGCGCAGCAACGCTTTATAGATAAGCTAAGTAAGACCAACCCCAATGCCAGCCTAGTTTCGATTGCTGGTGCAGAGCACGAAATTTTGTTCGAAAAAGACCAGTATCGTAACCAAGCTCTGGACGCTGTCTTTTCCTTTATGCGTGCTCAAAGTGCATAAAATGAATTAAAGAGGAAATACGAGGTCTGCGATTTACCCTCTTTTTCCTCCTTATTTTGGCGTAAACTTCATCATGTTCCCCGCACTCGGAGCAGTACGACCTAGTCAATCTACTGCGCTCCGTGTGCAATCAACCTGTTCTACTCTATCCGAACCGTTTACGAGGGCTTCATGAGCACATCGCTACCTTGCAAAGAGATCACTAAAATCGTTGCCTCAGATCTGGATGGCACTTTACTCGCACCAAACCACCAGCTAAGCGCTTACTCGAAAGAGACGCTCAAAGCGCTGCATGAACAAGGCTACACATTTGTCTTTGCAACGGGTCGCCACCACGTAGACGTCGCAAGCATTCGTCGCACGGTAGGTATTCCGGCTTACATGATCACTTCAAACGGTGCACGTGTGCACGACCAGAATGATCAAGAGATGTACAGCCAGAACGTACCGGAAGATTTGGTGCAGCCAGTGATCGACACGATCAAAACGGATCCTGAAATACTTATCCACATGTACCAAAACGACGACTGGTTGCTGAACAAAGACGATGAACAACTGCGTGATTTCCACGAAGAGTTCACTTACAAGTTGTACGACCAAGACAATGCGCCAACAGACGGCATTGCAAAAGTTTTCTTCACCCACCCAGCGCAAGACCATGAACACCTTGTTAGCTTCGAAACGAAGCTGCGTGAACAGTTTGGCGATCGACTAAACATCGCATTCTCAACACCTTGGTGTCTGGAAGTAATGAGTGCGGGTGTTTCTAAAGGTGACGCTCTAAAAGCAGTAGCAGAGTCAATTGGTTTGACACTAGAAAACACCATTGCGTTTGGTGACGGCATGAACGACGTAGAAATGCTATCCATGGCGGGTAAAGGTTTGGTGATGGGCACCTCTCACGAAAAAGTGATGAAAGCACTACCAAACAATGAAGTGATCGGCAGTAACGCCGACGATGCGGTTGCACACTACCTGCAAGATCATCTGCTATAACCAGTATTGGCTACCAACAGCAGGTTATCGGCAAAATCACAAAGGGCTGCACTATGCAGCCCTTTTCTTTTATCGCTGACTCGGCAACTTCTCTTTGCCGAGGATTGCTTGCCACTCTTCTTCGCTCACCGGCATGATCGATAAGCGATTGCCGCGTTTCACCAATGGCATGTTTTCTAGCTCTGGCATTGCCTTCATGACCGACAACGGAATCAAGCGTTCAGTCTTACGTACAAACTCGATATCCACCATTATCCAACGCGGATTTTCTGGGTCGGATTTCGGGTCGTAATAATCGCTCTCTAGGTCAAACTGGAAATGATCGGGATACGCTTCACGGGTCACTTTGGCAATACCAGCCACACCCACGTTCTTACAAGAGGAATGGTAAATCAGCACCAAGTCGCCCAATTTGACTTGGTCACGCATCATATTACGCGCCTGATAATTACGAACTCCCTCCCAACATGAAACCTTTTGGGTTCGAAGCGTGTCAATAGAAAAGGTATCTGGTTCTGTTTTAAATAACCAATATGCCATAATGCCATCCGATGCAGATTGAGTAATGAGGAAGATATAACATGAAGGCTTTGAAAAACCCAGTGGCATTAGCCACACTGCTGGTGCTGCAAGCATGTAGCATGCAACCACAGCAGTCCGATGCAGACACACCAACAACTCCGCCTGCGTCCTTAGATAAGCCAGAAACCATCTTACCTCAAACCTTTATGCTGCGTGGTGAAGTCGTGATTGGGCATGAAAGCCAGTACATCACACCTTGTGGCAGCGACAAACAATACTGGCTGCAACTATCACCACAGCAGGTGCAACGAGCCATCGCATTAACCAATGAACCTTATCAAACCATGTATGGAGAAGTGATTGGTCACCTCAATCCACCTGGTGTTGATGGTTTCTCTGCAGACTTCGACGCGAACTTCGTGGTAGAACAAGTAAACTTCCTCACCACAGAAAACCCACAACGCTGCAAACAAACCAGTAAACCAACACGAGTCTTTGGTAACGAGCCATCGTGGTCAGCCAGCTTTGAAGGCAACACACTCAAGTTCCAGCAAATGGGCAAGTCGACACAAACGCTCGAAATCGACAGCAGCAAACTGCAGCCTCGCCAACGTACCTACCAACTTAACGATGGTGAACTGCGCATGACCGAGAACTTGTGTTCTGACACCATGAGCAACTCTCTCTACGGCTGGAAAGCGACGCTAAAGCATGACGATAAAACCTACCAAGGTTGCGGTATGGCGGCCAACGTAGACTCAACACTCGAGTGGGTAAACACTTACGTGGCAACGTCAACCCAGTCGCAAGGGTTCGAAGTGCAGATGACACTCAACAGCGACCACAGTGCTATCACCAAATACAGCTATTCAGACGGGCAACCGCCATTGATTGAACGCGGCTACTGGCAACAGCTGAGCCCATCGCAAGTACAAGTATTGATGACTCACCACCAGCAACAACGCTTAATGACCGAGCGCCTTTTTACTCGCGAAGGCAACCAGCTGAAAGCAGTCAAAGAGAAAGTGGGCAATTTGGTTTATCCCATTGCCGATGGCGGTTTAGTGCTATACCCAGCAACAGTGCGTCACTCAGGCATTGAGCAAGCGGCTCCTGAACGCGGCAGTGCGCCAATTGCAGCTGCGGACATTCCATCCAGTGCCGAATTTAATTCAAAAGTGGATGCGGCGGTACGTAACTACTTTTTCATTAATCAAACCAACCCAAGCAATAACCAATACCGTTGGCTGACCTATGATCTGAATGGCGATGGTGATGAAGAATTACTGGTGCAACTTGATTGGTGTGGCTCTGGCGGCTGTACTCTACTCGTCTTCGAAAACTACGAGAAAGAGTGGCGCTTCAACAGCCGTATGACGCTAGTGCAAAGCCCAATTATCCTTGGTCAACAAACCTCGCACGGCTGGCGTGATCTTATTTTCAATGTCAGCGGTGGCGGCGCAACGCCGGGGCAACACGTGATGCAATATACAGGCGTGAGCTACCCAATCAACCCAAGCTTGGCGCCAAAAGCGAACAAAGAGCAAGTCAGCGGCGTACGTCTGTTCTCAGACGGCATCAGCCCTGTTCGCGATGGAGTGCGCTTGTAATGGTGCAGCCTTGTCCAGATTGTGGCTTCCAGTTCAACTGCATCTGTTCACTGCTGCCTAAGTTAAGCAGTGAACAATCGCTAATGCTGTTAATGCACCCTAATGAACTGACGCGCGATACCAACACAGGCAAACTGCTCGCCCAGTGCCAACTGAACGTGACTCAAGTCGTTTGGGATCGTAAAGCGCCACCAGCGGAGCTATTAGAAACGTTAGCTAATCCAAACCTGCTGCCAGTACTGCTATTCCCAAGTGAAGAAAGCCTAACGCTTGAACAAGTGCAGCAACAAAGTACCGAGCAAGACAGACAACCGCTGTACATCATTCTTGATGCAACTTGGCAAGAAGCGCGCAAGATGATCAACAAAAGCCGTTGGCTAGAAGGCGTCGCGATGATGGGCTTAACCACTCAGGCCGATTCCCAGTATCAACTGCGCCGCAACCAACAAGAAGGCAACTTATGTACCTTTGAAGTGGCAGCTCAATTGCTCGGACAACTTGGTGAAGAGCAAAACCAGCAACAGATGCTAGCGTTCTTCGAACAATACCTTCCTCGTTTCCAAGCCGAGAAAAGTGGTCACGAGTTCAAAGCCTAACATTCTTAAGAATCAAAAAAACGCAGCTTTAATGCTGCGTTTTTTATTGGATGCTGTTTCACGTGAAACAAAACTTTAGAGCACTTAAGCATAATTAGAGCAAAGCACATTAAAACAAACGTGTCGGTTCACCTAAGTAATAACCTTGCAGATAGTCCACACCCATGTCCTGAGCAATGTCACACACCTCTTTGTTGTGCACGAACTCAGCGACGGTCTTGGCGTTAAACACCTGACACAAACGCACCAACTGCGAAGCTATCTTGCGCTGCTTTTGGTCTTTATCGATGTAGCGAATCAAACTGCCATCGAGCTTAATGACTTCCGGCTCTAACTTGAGTATCTCATCAATATTGGAGTAACCCGAACCAAAGTCGTCAACAATGATGCGTGCGCCTAGGCTTCTAAAGTGGCTGCACACCTCAATCATTCGTCCGTAGTCTTTGATTTGCTCTGACTCCAACACTTCCAAACCAATCCGTCTTGGGTCGTTCAGCTGAGTAATAGCATGTTCAAGCAACATCAAGGTTTTATCGCTGAGTAAATCCTGAGGTGACAAATTAATTGAGAAGTCACCATGCTTGTCTTGCATGTAGTTGAGCGTCGAGCGAATCATGTGACGACTCAAACGCGTGTACAAATGCGTATCAGAGATAATCGGCAAGAAACGCCCCGGCGCTATGATGCTGCCATCCTCTTCCATGATACGCACCAAACACTCTTGGCTCGCGGGACGATGGTTGTAAGCATGTACAATTGGCTGACTGTAGGTAATGATGTTCTGCTTGAGGATGGCGCGACTCACACAGCTTAGCCAACCCAACTGCTCTTTTCGCACATCGTCATTGACCTCAATGTCTTTGGCATTGCAGATGTGAGTATTACTTCGCACCCCTGCTCTTCGTGCTTCAATGCCTTTGAGGAGCAATTCATCCGGCGATGCAGTAGGAAAATCACGACGGCTAACTAAGCCACCGCACAATGAAATCGAAAGGTAATCAATGTCCCGTAAGCCACTTGGTTCAAAGTTGGTTTGCTCTACTGCGTCAGCAAAGCGAGTAAAGTGTTGCTTGATCGCTTCACTACTGGTGTCAGCTTTAAATAAGAACGCCCACTCACCAACACCAATGCTATAAAGTTGAAGCGCAGCCGGTTTACCAAGACGTTTGCGCAGGCGATTGCTAAAGTGCATCGACAAGTCTTTCAACAGTTGGTCGCCAACGCGATAACCGTACTTTTCGTTGATATGGCTAAAGTTAAGCAGTTTGAGCGTTAGTAAATGTTCATCTGCATCAATGCTGATCAAACGCTCTTGCAGCGCAACACGATTTTGTAATCCTGTGCGGCTATCTCGGCGGAAGCTCTGTTCTAGTTTTTTCGCTTGGCGATCGAGTTGATACCCCATATGAGCATTCATGTTGTTGAGATCGCCAATCGCATTGCGAATCAGGCTAAACAAGGGAGAGATAGAGGTAGTCACTTCTTGCTGTGGCATGTTAAGCGCAGTAACTTCATCCCCTTCACGCATCGCCAAGTAAGTCAGGCTATGGTGCAGAATTTCTTGTTGGTGATTCTCGCCGTACAACTCACCCATGCAGTAACTGCCCGACGTGTGGGAAATGTCCGTGAAGGCACGAACTTCATCGCTGCTATCAATAAAATCAAGTCGCGATGCGCAGTTATAAATCATCACCGCTTCAGGCTGATGCATGGAAAGCTCCACCACCCCATGGCGAACTTGCTCAAGCGTTAACGAAGGATGGTTGTAACAGAACTGCACTTCATCACCCAAGCACCAAGGGCGGTCGAAGCTCATGCTGCCGTCGGGATGGATTTCCGTCACGGCACACACCTCTTTTCGCCCAATGGATTCGCGATAAAGTGGGAAATTCAGCAGTTGACTAAGCGTCAGGTCGTGCCCGTCAGCAAGATAGTGCTTGTAGACTTCCAACGCTTTTCGCTCTCCTAGACGATACAAACGCGTCCCTTTGGCGTGAGTAACCTTATGCGGCATACCAATTGGGTTCCACTCAGAATACGCGCTCGTCCATGTTTTCAAAGTATTGCTGTGCAAGGCAACCGCGACAACCGCTTCATCATAAACTTGGTCTTGATGCAGAACCCAACAACCGTCATCGATGGTTTGAGCCAAACCGCCAGAAACCTTCGGACCGTCGGCATCAAATACGCGATACACCGGATAATCACGGCGTTCGATTTGGACAGAAAAGCTAATAATGGCTTTGGAGTTATCTTGCAGTTGTAAAGCTTGCTTGAGATCGTAGCCATCGATATCTGGCGAGAAGGAATAATGCTGAACCGCAGACGTGAGCGTGGTTTGTTCAAACTCCATCACACACACTAAGCAGCCATGGTTGAGGATCTCACCTTCCAAGATAACGTGACGGGTGCTGTGACCGATGATGTGCGTGTTGGGTAATCTTTCGAGTATTGCCCGAGCGAGCGAGACGGCGGAGTCGCGTGATTGGATGGATAGGAGTTGCACCAGATAACGTTTATCTGCACAACACTGAGAAGTGACTAAAAAGTCATTAAGCTGATCCACATTTTGAACCAGTTGAGAGAATGCTCGCATTTACCCTACCACTGCCGTCATCAAGCCACACCACATGAAAGTGGTTTTATTATTTTACTTTGATGAGAGTAATTTACGTGGCTTTAGGCGGCTTTTCTAGGGTCAGAATTAAGATTGCGTGGATTAATGCGAAAGCGATTACAAAAGCGCGAGTAACGACTGCAAGTTATTGATTTCAATGTCAGGTAACGTTCGCGTTTTTGCCTGAGTAATGACATTTTTATTCATATCATTGAACCAGCATGCGGCAAAACCCGCGAGTTTCGCGCCTTGAACGTCTGTTACCAAGTGGTCACCGACATGAAGAATATGCTCACTAGGCAAATCCAGAAACTGCTGCGCTTTGGTGAACATATCCGACGCAGGTTTCGCGCTGCCATCGGGCCCTGCTTTCAGTACTTGCTGGAAATAAGGCGTAAGACCAATTCTATCTAAATCCACATTGCCGTTGGTGATTGCTACCAACGGGATTTCTTGCCCCAGTTCAGCAAGTACGTCGAGGCTTTGCTGTGGTACTTCAAAACGGTTACGCCAATCTAAAGCAACCTCTACTGCGGCTTGCGCAGCGGTGTGCGCGGCTTCGTTATCGTACCCAACTTGAGAGAAGGCTTGCTTGAGCTGCACCAAACGCCACAAAGTGACATCACTCTTCAGCTCAGGTTGTTGCTGCACGACACGCTGCTTGAGTGCAAACCAATCGGTTTTATCCATGTTAGCGACCGCCGGATGATGGTGTTGAAGCCAAGATAAAAACTCACGCTCCATACGAACTATCACTGGGTAGTTGTCATAGAGGGTGTCATCAAGGTCAAACGTCATCGCCTTTACAGGCGCAATACGGCGGTAGAATTTCATGGGATTCCTTGGTTAATCCGACTTGTCGTCGTTTCTCTTACGCGCTCTTGGATGCGCCTGATCATAAGCTTGCGCTAAATGTTGGAAATCCAAGTGGGTATAGATTTGGGTGGTGGAGATGTTTTCATGCCCCAATAACTCTTGCACCGCACGTAAGTTATTGCTCGATTCCAGCATGTGCGTTGCAAACGAGTGACGCAGTTTGTGCGGGCTAATGTGACTCGCTACCGACTGTTTCTGCCCCCACTCCGCCATGCGCTTTTGCACACTGCGGTGTGAGATTCGAGTACCCAGCTTAGAAACAAACAGTGCAGGCTCACCCGGCGCAGCTAAATCACCACGCACACGTAACCATTTACCAACCCATTCGGTTGCCATACCAGAGAACGGTACTTTACGTTCTTTGTCACCTTTACCAATCACTCGTAATTCGCCACTGCGTAGCTGAACATCACGCACATCGACGCTAACCAGTTCTGCCAAACGCAGACCAGCGCCGTACATTAGCTCCATCATGGCACGATCGCGCACCGCTAGCGGGTCGTCCTCATTCACTTCGAGCAGTTGGTTAACTTCATCCACATCGAGGTTTTTCGGCAGTGGGCGTTGCTTACGTGGCGCAGAAACCCCTTTGGCTGGGTTCGCTGACATTTCTCCACGTAGGATCAGGAAATCGAAAAAGCTGCGTAGAGAAGATAAGCGCGTCGCTAAGCTGCTGGCTTTCATGCCTTCACGCATGCCTTTACCTGCCAATTGACGCACCCAACCCGCATCGACTTGCGACCAATCTTTCAAACCCATCTCAGCCAAGTGGTGAGCCATGGTTTCCAATTGTTGTTTGTAGTTGCGTTGGGTGTGCAGGCTAAGCCCCTTTTCGCTTCGCAGGAATTCGTAGAAGCGTTCAAGAGGCTTTTGAAGACTATTTGGCAGAGGAGTGTTGGGAGTTGTCGTCATCGTGACTTTGCCATACCAATGTTTGAGCGAGATGTGTCACTACTAAGGATAGGTGACGCAAAAACAAGGTATCCATATCTGGTTGGAAATGACCGCCATCCTCGCTAGAAAATGCCAGTACGCCAAGCGTCTGTTTTTTCACAAGCGGTAACACCACATAGGAACCCATTTCTGGAACGTCCATATCCCCAAACAACGCTTCGCGATCCACTTTACGCAGACGACCTAAGTACGCCTCTTTGCCGTTTAAGTGGTTAGTAGCAAAACGTTGGTAGCTTTCCTTACTCAATTGAGTCGCAGCATCACACTGGCTCAATAGACGCACATACGCCTTCAAACCAAGGTCTTTGGCTTTGAGTTCAATGGCGTTGATGACTTGCTTGAAGTCACCACACTTAAGGATTTGCCCTTGCAGATCCATGAACTCGTAGAAGGTGCGATCGTTGTTCGCGGCCAAAGACATCAGAGTAGTGATTTCTTCTTCTAGCTCTTCTATACGCTGGCGCTGGCGGTTCATTTGAATGTGAACCAAAGAAACCGTACCTAAATCCGTGTGTGGCAAAGATAGGCGATCGACCAACTCAGGACGCTGAACAAAAAAGTCTGGGTGGTCTTTTAAATATTGCGCCACCACTTCTGCAGTCAGCGCATCCGCTTCAACTTCTGAGATTTGGTTTTCTTGCTCTTCAACTAGCACGACAATTGACCATCAAATACGTGAGTTGCAGGGCCAGTCATAAACAGCGGTTTGCCTGGACCTTGCCAAGAGATGCGTAGGTCACCACCAGGAAGTGAAACTTTCACGTTCTCATCCAGTAGACCTTGCAAGATGCCCACTGCAACTGCGCCACAGGCACCGCTCCCGCAAGCTTGCGTTTCACCCGCGCCACGCTCATACACGCGCAGGCGAATGTGATTGCGATTCACAACTTGCATAAAGCCCGCGTTCACACGCTCAGGGAAGCGCTCATGTGATTCTAATAGCGGGCCAAGTGTTTCCACTTCTGCCGTATCCACATCGTCAACCACGGTCACCACGTGCGGGTTACCCATGCTCACTGCGCCACAAAACAGGGTCTTATCGCCTGCACGCATGATGTAGGTTTTCTCTTTTTGCTTCGCTTTGAAAGGGATCTTGTTCGGCTCGAACTCAGGTACGCCCATGTTCACCGTAACTTCACCATCGTCTTCAACATCAAGAATCATCTTACCTTTCTTGGTGCTCACGCTGATGCTGTACTTGTTGGTCAAGCCTTTCAAACGGACGAAACGTGCGAAACAGCGAGCGCCATTACCACACTGCTCAACTTCACTGCCATCTGCATTAAAAATGCGATAGTGGAAGTCGCTTTCAGGATCATAAGGCGCTTCAACCACGAGCAATTGGTCAAAACCAACGCCCGTGTGACGATCCGCCAAACGACGGATCAAATCTTGCGAGAAAAACACGTTCTGGGTAATGCAGTCGACGACCATAAAGTCGTTGCCCAAACCGTGCATTTTGGAAAAGTGGAAATGCATTTGTTGTGTGTTACTCCGGTAGAATCTGTTCCAGCTGCCACAAACTGGTCAGCTCCTCACGCTGGCGAACAAGGTGGCTTTGATTGCCATCCACCATCACTTCCGCCGCTCGGGTACGAGTATTGTAGTTCGAAGACATCACAAAACCATAGGCGCCTGCAGAGCGAACCGCGAGTAGATCACCTTCTTGCAGCACTAGTGCTCGATCTTTGCCCAAGAAATCGCCCGTTTCACAGATAGGGCCGACTAAGTCATAAGTCTGTGCTTCACCTTCACGCGGTGCTACAGGAACAATATCTTGCCACGCTTGGTAAAGCGCAGGACGCATTAAATCGTTCATCGCCGCATCGATAATCGCAAAGTTCTTGTGCTCTGTGTGCTTTAGGAATTCCACACGCGTTAGCAAGATACCGGCGTTAGCTGCGATTGCACGGCCTGGTTCGAAAATCAGTTCAAGATCTTGATGGTTCTCAAGACGGCCTAACAGTGCTTTCGCGTAATCAGAAGGCTGTGGTGGCAATTCATCACGATATACCACGCCTAGACCACCACCAACGTCCAAGTGACGGATGTTGATGCCTTGTGCTTTCAAGTCATCAATCAACGCTAATAGACGATCTGTTGCGTCGATGAAAGGTTCAATCTCAGTCAGCTGAGAACCGATGTGGCAGTCGATACCTTGAACATTTAGGTTTGGTAGGCTCTGAGCAAATTTATATACCGCAGGCGCACGGTCAAAAGCGATACCAAATTTGTTGTCACGCAGGCCAGTCGAAATGTAAGGGTGAGTCTTAGCGTCTACGTCAGGGTTAATTCGTAGAGAAATCGGGGCAACCACACCTAGCTCGCCCGCGACTTTGTTCAAGCGCTCAAGCTCAGGTTCTGATTCCACGTTGAAGCATTTAATGCCCAACTCCAGTGCGCGTTTCATCTCTGCAGGCGTTTTACCAACACCTGAGAACACCACCTTCTTCGCATCACCGCCAGCCGCGATAACACGCTCAAGCTCACCACCCGATACGATGTCAAAGCCTGAGCCCAAACGAGCCAGTGCATTCAATACGCCAAGGTTTGAGTTTGCTTTTACTGCGTAACAAACAAGATGAGGATGCTGACCCACAGCGCTGTCAAACGCATTCCAATGGCGCTCTAACGTCGCGCGTGAGTAAACATAAAGAGGAGTGCCATGCTGCTCGGCAAGAGCTTGAAGTGAGACGTCTTCGGCCCAAAGCTGGCCATCATCCTGATAGTTGAAGTAATCCAAAATTTGCTTCCCTTAATTAATTCGACTGCTAAACCCTGATTTCACCCTAAGGGTGGCTAATTATTGTGACTGCTCGTTCTGCTGAGCGTCATCTGGGATGTAAAGTGAACCTGATTGACCGCAACCAGCAAGTGTCGCTGCAACCATCACAAACAACACAGTAAGTAATTTTTTCATTTTGCATATCGTGATTATTAAACCAATGCCCCCTATAATCGCACCACACTCAGGAAAAGCAATAGGATAGACGGATGAACGATACTGAATTTCATCAACTCGTGGATGCGCAGATGCAACTCATCGAAGAATCCATCGATGATTCAGGTGCAGACATTGACTACGAAGTCACTGGCAACGTAATGACATTAGAGTTTGAAGACCGCAGCCAAATCATCATTAACCGCCAAGAGCCAATGCATGAGATCTGGTTGGCATCGAAGTCTGGTGGCTTCCACTTCAAGCTAGTCGGCAACAAATGGACTTGCTCTAAAACGGGCATGGAACTGTTTGAAATGGTGAAAGAAGAGTGTGAAAAACACGCTGGTGAAACGATCGATTGGGCATAAGCCAAATGGGTCTTCTTGACGACCAGTCACCTAAACGAAAAAAAGAGCACCGAGGTGCTCTTTTTTGTTATTCGTTTTACGCGTTCACCGCTTTGGTTGGGCGAGTCGGCGTACAGCCATCATTACGGTAAGGGATAATGTAGGTGTTCCCTTCTTCCGGATGAATAATTTGGTAGTACTGCGGCAAGTTAAAGTTAATAAACTTCGACGATACACGATTATCATCTTTCACCGAGGTGTAGAAGCTGTTCACTGACGCAATCATTTCATCTTTCGAACCACTGAATTGATGATAAACCTCAACTTGGTTTGACTCATCCAATACGTAGATATTGAAACCATCGTCAGTGTCTTCAAAGAAGAACTGCACCAAACCTTCACTGGCGAAGCCATCCACTACTTCTGGTAGTTGATACTCTTGCTCACGATCCAGCATCAACAACGGCGAGCCTTTCAGCTTGTTGGTTGAAATGCTGCGGTAGAAATCGACCGAGTTTTCCAGTTTCTGAACCGATACACCACGACGCTCAAAGAACAAACCGTAAGTTTGGTTAGCAAGACGCATGGCTTTAAAGCGACGGCGTTTCTCTTGCTCAACCGGCTTCAAACGTAAGTCGATACACTCTGCCAATAGCTGATACACCATATTGCGCATCACGCCACGCATGTTCTTCGCGTAGCAGAATACATCCACCGACTCTGGCGGAATCGCATCTTGGTGCATTTTGCCAAGAATGGTCTTCAATGCATCCAACATCGCGGTTTCACCTTTGAAGTGCAGGGTTCGCACTTCGTGCCATGAGTTGCGATAAACCAAATCGACACTGCCGACCAAGTTAATTTGCTCAGGGCCAAAGCTGAAGATATCGGTGTTTTTCACATCCACTTTGAGTGAGCGACCAGACAACTCTGCCGTCGGGTCATTTTCAAAGTTGATGAACATCGCCATCTGACTAATTTCACACGGGCTACCCAACGCTTGCATGGTCGGGCGACGCTTGCGTAACGAGAAGGTGTTACGTAGGTCACTCACCATTTGGTAGAACTTATCGATGTCTAACTGCGCCTCACGTACCACTGCGTGCAAACGTGTTGACTCGGTAATCAAACCGTTGAAGAACGCCCAAGAAACTAACTTACTCAAGTACTCATGGTGCTCGAGACAAGGTTGACCAAGAATGCGGTGCGCAATCAGTGGTTGCTTGTACAAGTACCAACCTGATTTGTTCACCCCACCCTCTTTTACTTCAATGAAGCTCAAATCGGGTTCGTGCAAATCTGGCGAAATCTGAGGGTTAAGCAAGGTAACTTTACCCGGCAGCACTTCGAATGCTGCGTACAGCTTACGAGCAAGAATACTGATGTCTTGCGGGCTGATCGCTGAAGTAATGTCGTTACGACGCGCAAACTGAATCAAGTTACGGTAGCTTTGCATCAAAGCATCCAACAGTGCATGGTGCACCACTTTCACTTGTTCTACTTTCCAGTTACGGCGATCGTCGAGCTCCGCCAATACCGCTTCATCCCAATCCCATTTCGCAATCATGTCGCTCAAGGCTTCACGACGCCAAGCTACAGAACCTACATCAGGTTCACGAGACAGCTTTTCATGGGTTTTAAGGTAGAAACAGCGGCGAACTAAATCCAAACGTGTGTCGTCTTGGATTCGCTCTAGGTAACGCGTTACTTTCTCTAGCATCAAGTAGTACGCATCCATGCCGTACAAGTCAGGCTCGTGAGCAAAGAAGCGACGTTTGGTGTCGATACTAAGAAGTTGTGTGTGCGGGTATTCCCACGAGTAAGCTTCAAGCAAGATCGCTTTCAACACGGACTTGTAAGGGGAATCGATACTCTTGTACAGCTGCCACAAGTTCGAACCGAAGTACTCTTCAGCAGGAATGCGGTTAAGCTGACCAAAGTTGATCCACTCATCACAGTTGATGTAGCCATCTTTACAAAGTTGTGCAACGTACTCGTCGTAACACTCTTCCATTTCTGGTGGCACGATTTGCCACAACAAACGCTGTCCTGCCAGACGAACCGCCGAACGGTAGAATTCATCCAGCAGTAATAGATGCTGAGAAGAACCACAGTTATCGCCGGTCATCTCTTCAGAACGGTTGCTACGAAAACGCTCTTCATCCATTAAGAAGAAGTTCGCTTCTACACCTTGGCTTTGTGCCCAATCGGTGATCAGCAAGCATTTGTTGGTCAGCAGTTCACGTTGGTCGTTATCCATCTCCGGTGAGATACACACCCAAATATCCAAATCACTTGAAGTACTTTGACCAATAGAAGAGGTACTGCCCATGGTATACAAACCTAAGATCGCAGGTTGCTCTGCTGCCTTAAGCGGTTGACCGATTGTCAGTTGGGTATCATCAAGGAATTGCTGTTGGAGATCGTTCAGCTCTAGACCAAACACACCATAAGGGACGTCTGCATCGTAGTAGCCGGGAATAACAGGATGGTTGTAGTTCAACAAGGCAGGAATCAAGTGGAAGACTTGCTGGCTTTGCGAATCCATAAGCGCCAGCGCACGGTCGATCCGTTGCTGGTTCAGGTTATCTAATCGCTGAATAAGTTTTTGGGTGTAAGCCTGCAAGGGAAGTTCCTTGGTTGAACAATCACGAAAATCTGCTGATGTTTTAAACCAAAATGGTGTAAAAACGTGATCAATTTAACACTTTCATCAGAGTTGGTAAAGATTTCCACCCGCAAATAGTTGTGGTCTGAAAACCCCACACTAGTCGCAAAAATCGATAGCGCAGTAGTGTCGCTTGTATTCACCTATAACTAATAATAGTCCTTAGCCTAAATGAGAATCCAGTCACACTATTTTCATAACGTCATGTAATTCGATTCATGACACCAAGAGAAGCCTAACTAACATTAAGACTTTCACGCGTTGAGTGGTAGGATTAGGCAAAACTAAAACAGCATTGAGAAGACCATGACACAATCTACGCCAATTCGCATTGCAACTCGAAAAAGCCCTCTTGCCCTATGGCAAGCTCACTATGTAAAAGACGCACTTCAAGCCGCTCATCCAGGTCTGGAAGTTGAGCTGGTTACTATGGTGACCAAAGGCGACATCATTTTGGATACACCGCTAGCTAAAGTCGGTGGTAAAGGCTTGTTTGTGAAAGAGCTAGAAGTGGCAATGCTCGAAGGTCGTGCAGACCTTGCGGTGCACTCAATGAAAGATGTACCAGTAGACTTCCCTGAGGGTCTTGGCTTAGTGACGATTTGTGAACGTGAAGACCCACGTGATGCGTTCGTTTCTAACACTTACAACAACATTGATGAACTGCCACAAGGCGCAGTTGTAGGTACTTGTAGCCTGCGTCGTCAGTGTCAGTTAAAAGAATACCGCCCAGACTTAGTTATCAAAGAGTTGCGTGGCAACGTAGGTACTCGTCTAGGTAAGCTAGATGCAGGTGAATACGATGCAATCATTCTTGCAGCGGCAGGTCTGAAACGCCTTGAGCTAGAAGAGCGCATCCGTAGCTTTATCGAGCCAGAGCAATCACTACCAGCAGTAGGTCAAGGTGCGGTGGGTATTGAGTGCCGTGTGGATGACGAGCGTCTACTTAAACTGCTTGAGCCACTAAACCACCAAGACACAGCAGATCGCGTACGCTGTGAGCGCGCGATGAACCTCACCCTTGAAGGCGGTTGTCAGGTGCCAATCGGCAGTTACTCACTGCTTGATGGTGACAACATTTGGCTACGCGCACTGGTTGGTGAACCAGACGGCAGCCTAATTGTGCGTGGTGAAATTCGCGGTCACCGCAACGATGCCGAAGCACTCGGAGTTCAACTGGCTAACGAGCTACTTGAAAACGGTGCGCGCGACATCCTAACCAAACTGTACGCAGACCACGAATAATCATGGCAGTGTTGGTCACTCGTCCGGGAGAGCAAGGCATGGCGCTTTGCTCTCTGCTCGAAAGGCACGGCAAAACTGCAATTCATCATCCTCTGATCGACATCGTCGCCGATCTCAGCGACACACAACTCTCCAAATACATTGAAACCGCTCAAATCATCATTGCTGTTAGCCAACATGCGGTGCAATGCGCAGAGCAAATCTTGCAGAACCACGCTAAATCATGGTCTAAGCAGGCTGTATACCTTGCCGTTGGTCAAAAAACAGCACACTATTTGAGCAAATGTACCCAACAGAAAGTACACTATCCACAAGTCAGTGATAGTGAACACTTGTTGCAGCTTCCCGAGCTAAACAATGTAGAAAAACAAACAGTTCTGATCCTTCGTGGCAACGGTGGTAGAGAGCTGATAAAAGATGCATTGGTGAGACGTGGAGCAAAAGTTCACTATAGTGAGACTTATAAGAGAGAATTTATCCCATTCGATCCAGTAAGCTGTGTCTCACTATGGAAAACCCAACAAATCGACCAGATTATCGTCACCAGTGGTGAACAACTGGATTATTTGTGCAGCCAATTGACGTCAGAGCAATTGACTTGGCTTAATCAACAAGAGTTGTATATCCCCAGTCAGCGAATCGCTGACATCGCAATTCAACGGGGCTTCACTCAGGTCAGGTGCACAGGAAGCGCATCCAACCAAGAATTACTGGCTGCTCTCCAGCCCTAGCTACACAGGATATAGGCATGACAAGTAAAAATAACGACCAAAAGAATAACGATAAAAACCTTTCCGAAGAAACTACATCGGCACCGCTAGCTGAAAAAGACACGCCTAAGAAGGAATCTGAGCCAAGCAAGGCAGAATCAAAGCCTGCAGAGCCAACCAAACCAGCAGAGCCAAACAAAGTTGAATTTGAAGAGAAGCAAGGCAAACGCGGCGTCAAGCTGGGTACTGTCGCTATCGTCTTATCACTGATTTTTGGTGGTGGTCTCACTTACAAAATGCTTGAGCAGCAATCTGAATACCAAACTCAGATCGCTCAACTGCAAAGCCAACTGGAACAAGCTCAATCAGCAATGAAGCAAGAGCTTAGCCAAGTAAAAGAAGAAACCATTGAAAAAGCGACCACTGTCACTCACAAAGCTGAAGTGGTACTGGGTCAGCAACAAAAGAGCATCGAAAGCCTGCAACTGGCAGTCGCTGATGTGAAAGGTCGTCGTCCAAACGACTGGTTACTGGCAGAAGCTGACTACCTAGTAAAACTGGCAGGTCGTAAATTGTTCCTAGAGCACGACGTAGAAAGTGCTACTCAATTGATGGAAAGCGCGGACCAACGTATCGCAGCGCTGAACGACCCAAGCTTGGTCGGTCTGCGTAAAGCCATGGCAAATGACATTACTAAGCTGCGTGTTGTTCCTTTGGTAGACCGTGATGGCTTGGTGTTGCGCCTCACTGCCCTACAGCAGCAAGTCGACAAACTGCCACTTGCGAATGCTTTGCTACCAGAAGCGGCAGCGGTAGAGAAGCAACAAGTGTCTGAAGACATTGCAAACTGGCAAGATAACCTGATGACGTCATTAAAAGACTTCTCAGAAAACTTCATCACCTTCCGCACTCGTGACGGCAACGTAATCCCTCTATTGTCACCACAACAACACTTCTACTTGAAAGAAAACATCAAAGCGAAGTTAGAGACGGCAATCAAAGCGGTTTACCAAGAGCAAGGTGAAATCTACACCACCTCTTTAGAGACAGCAGACAAATGGGCAATGGCATTCTTCAACCAAGACGATAACTCGGTGAAAGAATTCAACAAAACACTGAGCCAACTGAGCAAGCAAGACATTCAAGTTGAATACCCTGCGAAGCTAGAAAGCCAAAACCAACTCTCCGACGTGATTCGTGAGCGCCTACGTCGTGAAGTGACCACAATGACAGGTACGGAGGATAAGTAATGGTTCGTCTTATTTTCCTATTTGTTGTTCTTGGTGCTGGCTTATTCGTTGGCACTCAATTCTCAGGTCAGCAAGGTTATGTCCTGATCTCAATTGCCAACAAAACCATTGAGATGAGTGTAACCACTCTAGTGATCTTCGTGATTGCTGCCTTGGCGGCGCTGTTCTTCCTAGAATACGTGGTCAAGAAAGTGGTTTACGCAAGCTCAAGCACATGGAATTACTTTAGTGTGCGCAAAATGCGTCGCTCTCGTCGCTACACCAACGAAGGTATCATCAAGCTACTTGAAGGTGACTGGAAAGGCGCAGAGAAGAAAGTAACACGCTGGGCAAACCACCACGATATGCCTCTTCTGTGTTACTTAGTGGCTTCAGAAGCTGCGCAAGGTCAAGGTGACAAAGCCAAGCGTGACCAGTACCTAGAACTGGCAAGCCAGCAAGAAAACGCGCACCTAGCGGTAGAGTTGACTCGCGCGAAACAGTTCATTCGTGATAACGAATTCGAATCTGCATTCGATACACTGCAAGCATTGAAAGGTCAGTACGCGAATAACTCGATTGTTCTTAACCTGCTGAAAACCACTTACATGCAGCTTAAGCTGTGGCAACCGCTGATCGATCTGATGCCTCAGTTAAGCAAAGCGAAACTGGTAACTGAAGAAGAGCAAGCGGAACTGATTCAGAAAGCACAATGCGGCTTGCTACACGAAGTTGCTCAGCAGCAAGGCAGCGAAGGTCTTATCTCACACTGGAATGGTTTGCCACGTAAGGTAAAACAAGACGCTCATTTGATCGGTTGTTTTGCTCACGAGCTCATCTCACGTAAAGCAGATAACGAAGCATTCACAGTAATCAAAGAAGCGCTGAAGAAAAGCCCAACACCAGAGCTCTACCAATTACTGCCAGAGCTAAACTTACCGGATAGCCACCCAGTCATCGTATTCTTGGAAGGTGTCTTGAAGCGTGAACCAGAAAACGCAGCGGCGCAAAGTGCATTAGCGCACTTCTTCTTCCGCCAAGAAAAATGGCAAGAAGCGCAAGAGCACTTTGAGGTTGCGCTAAAACTTCGCTCAGACGTTTCTGACTATGCTTACCTAGCAGACACACTAGAGAAGCAAAACCTAACAAAAGCGGCTCACGAGGTCTCTCGTAAAGCGCTAACGCTAGTTCAAAACAACTAAGCGGTTCCGAAAGTAGAAAGCCGACAGATTACTGTCGGCTTTTTTATTGCCTGCAATTCTTCATGCCCTATCATCGTACGACTGACTCCCCCAAGAGCAGAGTTCTCTCTACTGACTGCACCTGATTAGAAATAATCATCAAAGCTTATGTCGTTCATTCCAAGCTGCTCTTCTTCGTGTCACTAAGAACCACGTGAAGCAACCGCGATCACTTTCTGCAAGACATAGCGACTGGTTTTAAATGGTTAGGAGGGAAAACCTCCTTCAGAACACAGTAAAGCGTAGTGATGGCCAAAGAAGTAACTAGGAGTAATGTTATGCACTTATTCGATGTGAGAACCCCATATAGCGCTTGGGTAACGTTTGTTGTAAAAGCTAAAGCAAAGTCATATTCATCATCAGAGGAGGCTCAGAAGCGCTAATACACATTGAATGCTGCTGCGAGTAGAAACGCTCTTTTGCTGATGCAATAGAGATAGGAATGGCAAGGAGAAAGCTCAATCACTTTCTCTGGAGGACAGTTTCTATAACCCTACGAGGCGAAGATGGCAGAAAGCCTCAAGGTACGCGTAGCACAAGACTTCTCAATAGACGAAGAGTAAAGGCGCTTAGTTTGGAGCGTGTTCGGTTGGGAGGTTGATTCAGACGCCTCAAAGCTACTTTCCAAGAATCAGAAACGACAAAAGCCCGTTGTTTTCTCAACAGGCTTTCTTTGTAGTGACTGAGTTCGAGGACGACTAATCCTAAGTCGCGACTGACTTGAGATTTGATGCAAATCCCGTCTAATTCTCAAACGTCAGAAATGAAAAAAGCCTCGCTATTTCTAGCGAGGCTTCTTAATAGTGGCGGAGAGATAGGGATTTGAACCCTAGATACGCTATTAACGTATGCCGGTTTTCAAGACCGGTGCTTTCAACCACTCAGCCATCTCTCCACAAATTTTTACTAAAATTTAGTCTTACTTAAATAATGCTAAATCTCAGTTTTGCCTTTAGATTTTTTAAAATCTAAAAACAGTAAGCAAGCCTGGCGATGTCCTACTCTCACATGGGGAAGCCCCACACTACCATCGGCGCTAATTCGTTTCACTTCTGAGTTCGGAATGGAAATCAGGTGGGTCCAAATCGCTATGGTCGCCAAGCAAATTCTTTAATCTGGAAAACTGATGTTAAGTTCTATTTATACACATTCAATGTTCTTACATCGAGTCCATCAAAACCCCTTGGGTGTTGTATGGT
>NZ_LNRB01000026.1:0-53689 GCF_001557945.1 Vibrio sp. CUB2
ACCTTCCTCACGACTGAAAGTGCTTTACAACCCGAAGGCCTTCTTCACACACGCGGCATGGCTGCATCAGGCTTGCGCCCATTGTGCAATATTCCCCACTGCTGCCTCCCGTAGGAGTCTGGACCGTGTCTCAGTTCCAGTGTGGCTGATCATCCTCTCAGACCAGCTAGGGATCGTCGCCTTGGTGAGCCATTACCTCACCAACTAGCTAATCCCACCTAGGCATATCCTGACGCGAGAGGCCCGAAGGTCCCCCTCTTTGGCCCGTAGGCATTATGCGGTATTAGCCATCGTTTCCAATGGTTATCCCCCACATCAGGGCAATTTCCTAGGCATTACTCACCCGTCCGCCGCTCGACGCCGTTATCGTTCCCCGAAGGTTCAGATAACTCGTTTCCGCTCGACTTGCATGTGTTAGGCCTGCCGCCAGCGTTCAATCTGAGCCATGATCAAACTCTTCAATTTAAGATTTTGTTCGGCTCAATGAATACTGAACATTACATAAGTAATGTTTGAATTGACTGTGCTGAATCTTTCGACTCAATGGTCACTTCGTTTCATTGAAACCTAATTTGATACCGCTTTCCGTTAAGAAAGAAACATCTAATTGGATTATCATCAACGAGTGCCCACACAGATTGATAGGTTCTTATTTTTAAAGAGCTACTCTTCTTTGTGATTCACATCACTTCGGAAGAGGCGGCCATTCTAGCGAGATAATTTTCTGTGTCAAACACTTTTTCAAATTATTTCGTTTTTCTTTCTGACCTTGTCGACTTCGCTTTGAAGCCTTGTGAGCTCTGCCCTGTCGACAAGGAGGCATTATAGAGATCGCGCTCACATTGGCAAGCGTTATTTTGCAAAAATTGCAAAAATAATGGTTAAGCGACGACTTTTCGATCAAAGCCTTATTTATCCAACTTTACCCATAGATAGCAAACAACTTATCCACAGAGTTATCCTTTTCACCCTCGTTTTTAGCCTCCATAAACAAAGAAAGCTGCTTTGCAGCAGCTTTCTTTATCAGACCTGAACACGGCTTTTACGAGCTTAACAACTAAATGCCAGAACCATCTTGTTCACTATCGTCATCTTCATGTAATCCACATTCACGTTTTAAGCCGAAGAAGCGCGTTTCTTCTTCTGACATTCCCGGTTCCCACTTTCTCGTTGTGTGCGTATCGCCTACTGAGAGGTAACCTTGCTCCCACAACGGGTGATAACTCAAGCCATGTTCTTCTAAATAGTAGTGGACATCTTTATTCGTCCAGTCGATCACTGGTAGGAATTTAAATACGCCATTTTGGATCGATAAGATTGGTAGACCAGCACGAGACTGACTTTGCTCTCGACGCAGCCCTGAGAACCAAGTTCCAACGTTTTGCTCTCGCAGAGCTCGTCGCATTGGTTCAACCTTATTTATCTTGTTGTATTTTTCAATTCCCTCGACGCCTTGTTCCCAAAGTTTTCCGTAACGCGCTTCTTGCCAATGGGCACTTTCTTTTGCTCGGTACACTTTAAGGTTGAGGTTCAGTTGCGCTTTCAGCTGGTCGATAAATTGATAAGTCTCTGCAAATAGATAACCGGTGTCCGTTAGGATGATAGGGATATCCGGTTTTTGTTGTGTCACAAGATGGAGCATCACTGCAGCTTGGATACCGAAACTGGATGAGACAGCGAACTCCCCTTCCAAATTATCCAATGCCCACTTTACTCTCTCTTGTGCCGAAAGCTGTTCGAGCTCGACATTGATTTGAGCAAGACGGAGGATTTGCTCCGTCTTAGTTAATGTCAGTAACTCTGCTAGCTCCGGTTTGGACGCTACAGAATCAAGCATGGAAGTCCCTCTTTGATACGAACACTTCTTGGATAATGCCAGCTCGAATCGTGAAGTCGCCAAATGCTTCGCCTTCTTCACGTTCAGCAGCCCAACGAGCCACCAGCTGATCAATTTCTTCTAAGATTTGTTTATCCGTAATGTTCTCTTTATACATCTTCGGTACTCGAGTACCGCCGCGGTTACCACCTAGGTGTAAGTTGTATCGACCTGGTGCTTTACCAACTAAGCCGATTTCTGCCAGCATTGCTCGACCACAACCATTTGGACACCCTGTTACTCGTAGGATGATATTGTCTTCTTCAGGGATACCATGCTTTTCTAGAATACCTTCTACATCGGTTACGAACTGAGGAAGGAAGCGCTCTGCTTCTGCCATTGCTAATGGACATGTTGGGAACGCCACACACGCCATCGAGTTCTTACGTTGTTCACTTACGCCGTCATCCATCAAACCATGTTCACGAGCAATCTTCTCGATCTTCGCTTTTTGGCTTTTTGGTACACCAGCAACAATCAGGTTTTGGTTTGCTGTCATACGGAAATCGCCTTTATGGATTTTGGCAATTTCAGCAACACCCGTCTTAAGTGGCTTACCTGGGAAATCTAATAGACGGCCGTTTTCGATGAAGAGTGCTAGGTGATGCTTACCATCGATACCTTCAACCCAACCGATACGGTCACCACGTTCCGTGAATTCGTAAGGGCGGCTTTGCTCAAATTTAACACCGGCACGTTTTTCTACTTCCGCTTTAAACACATCACTACCGACACGATCTAATGTGTATTTGGTTTTTGCATTCTTACGGTTAGAACGGTTACCCCAATCACGTTGAGTTGTTACTACAGCAGCAGCAACATCAAGTGTTTTCTCTAGTGGGATAAAGCCAAAGTCATCCGCTCTACGTGGATAAGTTGACGTATCGCCATGCGTCATCGCTAGACCACCACCAACAAGCACGTTAAAACCAACCAGCTTGCCGTTATCTGCAATCGCTACGAAGTTAAGATCGTTAGCGTGTACGTCTACGTCATTTTGCGGTGGAATAACCACTGTGGTTTTAAACTTACGTGGTAGATAGTTCTTACCTAGAATTGGTTCGTCTTCTTCCGTGCTTTCTACTTTTTCACCGTCCAACCAAATCTCTGCATAAGCACGTGTCTTCGGTAGTAGATGCTCACTGATCTTCTTCGCCCATTCGTAAGCTTCTTGGTGTAGCTCCGACTCCACTGGGTTAGTGGTACACAACACGTTACGGTTAACATCACCCGCGGTTGCAATCGAATCAATACCAATGCTGTTTAGCGTTTGGTGCATCAACTTGATATTTGGTTTTAGCACGCCATGGAACTGGAACGTTTGACGAGTAGTAAGACGAATACTTCCATATAAAGAGTGTTCAGTTGCAAACTTGTCGATCGCTAGCCATTGCTTTGGTGTAATGATGCCACCCGGCATACGCGCACGAAGCATGACGTTGTGCAGCGGCTCCAACTTTTGTTTAGCACGCTCGTTACGGATATCGCGGTCATCTTGCTGGTACATTCCGTGAAAACGAATCAATTGGAAGTTGTCTGCAGTAAAGCCACCAGTAATACGGTCTTGCAGATCTTGTTCAATCGTTCCACGCAGTAAATTACTTTCTCTTTTAAGGCGCTCATTATCCGAGAGTGGACCAAGCACCTCACCTAATACTTCTTGGCTGTTTGATTGTTGATTCGCGCTCATTAGTACACATCCCTTTGGTAACGTTTCGCTTTACGTAGATCGTTGATAAATGCTTCGGCTTCTTCACGAGATAGCTTGCCTTGTTGCTCGGCTACAAATACCAGCGCATCGTGAACATCTTTTGCCATACGAGTGGCATCACCACATACATAGATGTAGGCACCATCTTGAATCCATTGCCACACTTGTTCAGCGTTTTCTAGGATGCGATGTTGAACATAAACCTTCTCTGCTTGGTCGCGACTAAACGCAACATCAAGGCGAGTCAGCAAACCTGACTTGAGGTACTTCTGCCATTCAACTTGGTAAAGGAAATCTTGAGTAAAGGTACGGTCACCAAAGAACAACCAGTTCTTACCTTCCGCGTCGCGGTTATCACGCTCTTGAATAAAGCTACGGAAAGGCGCAATACCGGTACCAGGACCAACCATGATGATTGGTGTGTTGTCATCTTGTGGCAGTTTGAAGTTATTGTTGTGCTCAACAAACACCTTCACTTCACCGCCTTCTTCTAGACGTTGAGAGAGGAAACTTGATGCTCCGCCATAGCGCTTTTCATCACCTTTGTCGTATTCAACCAAGCCTACGGTTAGATGAACTTCTTCATCGACTTCCGTTTGACTCGAAGCGATAGAATATAGACGAGGTGTCAATCGACGAAGCAAACCAACCAATTCTTCTGCACTTAGCTTGGTCTTCTTCTCTGCAAGTACATCCACAACTTGCGTATTTGCAGCGTACTCACGAAGCTTGTCTTTATCTTCCACTAGCTTTTGTAGTTTCTTACTACCAGATAACTCTGCGAATTTAGTGACAAACTGAGGGTTTGATGCGGTGATTTCGTACTTGCTAACCAATGCACTGTGAATAGAGAGGCTTTCGCCATCCACTTCAACACTTTCTACACCAGAGAGACCAGCCTTAGCTAAGATAGCGTTGGCTAATTCTGAACTATTGTCGAACCAAACACCTAGCGCATCACCTGGCTGATAGGTCAAACCCGACTCTTCGAGATCAATCTCTACATGGCGAACGTCTTTACCTGAATCACGGCCCGTGATTTTCTGGCTAGTCAGTAATGTTGCGGTATATGGGTTTTGCTTGTTATAAGCAGAATGTCCTGGAGCGGCTTGACCAACAGGTAGTTGAACGACTTCTGCTTCATTACCTGAAGAAAGGGCTTCTTTTACTTGTTCAAGCGCTTGCTTACGCCATTCTGCAGCCGGCGCTTCATAATCCACATCACAATCAATGCGATCGATGAAGGCAGTTGCGCCTAACTTAGACAAATAAGTATCGAAGTCTTTGCCCGTTTGGCAGAAGAACTCATAACTAGAATCGCCCAGTGCAATCACGGCGTATTGTAGATTTGGTAACTTGGGTGCTTTTTTAGATTGAAGGAACTCATGCAATTCAATGGCATTATCTGGCGCTTCGCCCTCACCATTGGTCGACGCCACGATGATCACGTGAGTCTCTTTTGCTAAGTTCTTGCCTTTGTAATCGCTAGCATCAAACAGTTCTACAGCAATGCCTTCTGCTTTGGCTTCTTGCTCTAGTGCTTCAGCAACGCCTTTCGCATTACCGGTTTGAGAAGCAAAAATGATACTTAGCTTGCCTGCTGGTTTTGCAGCAACAGAAGCAGCCGCCTGTGCGATTGGCGTTGCAGCCGCTGCACTTGGTTGGTTTTGAGCTAAACCCCAGAAGTAACCGCTGACCCATGCAAGTTGCTGTGAAGACAACTCTGAGACAGTTTGCTGGAGTGAGTTAAATTGCTGGTCATTAAGCGGGCTTGCGATTGGTGAATTACCACCTTGCCCATTATTATCTTCCGACACTTTCTTGTGAGAATATTCATTCTGTTGAAAAGACATTGTCACGACATCCCTATTCATTGCGTGACGATAGATTAACCACTCTCTCTAATAACAAGAAAGAATAGAAGAGAATGTTTTATAACTTTTTGGAAGTAAGCAAGCCGAGCTAAGACTCACCGATCTTCAATACGCACCTGCTGAAAGCCGACGGCCATTGCCGATTTGGATGCCGTATCAAGATCATCATAATGGCACTCTTCACCATGACTGTCAGTTAGACAGACAAACCCACCGCGTGCATGGCGAAACTCAACAACCCACCCACCTTCTTGAATTGAAGGTTCGATGATGGCTTCTACTAGCTGGTTGTCACGAAATAGATGTCGTAATTCATTTATTGTCATCGCAATCCCTGCTCCAACTTTTATACATTGCTCCAAGATAAGCATGGTCGAAGTCTGATACTTGGGCGAGAAATTCGATTTAATATAATTAAGTGATATAAAAAAACGCCGCTTATAAAGCGACGTTTTAAGAGATTCAGAGAAATGTGTTTAGAAGGAGTACTGAGCGCCAACGAAGAAACCGTCCGCAAAAATGAACTCTTTACCTAGGCTCGATAGAAACTCTTCTGACTCCAAGTCGATCACTCGGTAACCACCACGGAATGTCAATTCAGACCCTTGGAAAGGAATACGGTACTGAACACCAGCCATTAGGTCAGTACTCTTAATGCCCTTGTTATCACCAAAGTTCATCTCACCAATCACATCAAAGTTTGTATTTGGCACGGTGATTTCTGCATAGCCATACCAAGCCCAAATCAGCTCATCAAAATCTTCTGTACGAGCATTGGTACCTGCGTCTACGTATTTTGTGTCACTCAAATTACTAAAGGTCAGACCCGCATCAAAGTGCATTAAGTCGTGTTCAAGAATTTGGTAGTAAAGAGTGAGGTCTAGTTTGTCGAAACCCATGTAATCGGCATCAACGCTTGAGTAACGAAGACGCGCGTTTGGTACGTATTTTACGTCATGTTCAATCGCTGCGTAGAAAGTACCCGTTGTATCGCTATCTCTTCTTACTTCATTCACTTTGGTATCCGCAACCCAAACTTCTGCACCAACCGTGGTTGTGAAAGAAGACTCTTGTTCTGCAAAACAAGGGTAAGATGCTGCCAACGATAGTGTCGCTAAAGCGATGGTCGCTTTATATGTCATGTAATTTTTACTCCGAGATAGCTGATTTCAACATTAAGGGGCATGTGAGAAATACTAACATACTCTCACAGCCCACCATCAACTAAATCTCTACAATCCGTTACTTATAACGAGGCTGAGCGACGAAGTTTTTAAAAAACCATATGCCTAATGCAATCACTATTAGCCAAGGCAGTAGTTTTAGTACAGCTCCAACCATGCCTAATAAGAACATCACCACCAATGCAATGCCAGTCGCAGCAAATACAGTCATCATCGTAATACCAGTCACGAGCAAAGTTGCCGCAAATACTAAAATAAAGATCAGCTCCAACATAATCACTTCTCCTTTGTTTTAGTTTTACTAGAGCAGGTTCTGTACCAACTTATTAAAACAATAATAAAACCATGATCTATAAGTAAAAATAAAGCCAGAGACATTTCTGCACTCTGGCTTTTCTATTTGTAAGTTGGTAATTTTCACCAACCACTGGTGAAATTTACACGTTCAATTCTTTTGGAATCTTCGCCAGTGCGTCTTGCAGCACTTCTAGACCAGAACCCGGTTTGTGCGCGTTTTCACTGATGTGACGACGCCATTGACGAGCACCCGGCATATTTTGGAACAGACCCAGCATATGACGCGAGATATGACCAAGGTAAGCACCTTTTGCCAATTGCGCTTCAATGTACGGGTACATCTCTTCAACAATTTCGCTGCGCTTTTTGACTGGAGCATTTGAACCAAACAACTCTTGGTCAACAGATGCTAGCAAGTAAGGGCTTTGGTAAGCTTCACGACCGATCATCACGCCATCTAGATGCTGCAGATGCTCTTTCGCTTCTTCCAGTGATTTCACACCACCGTTAATCGCAATCGTTAAGTGTGAGAAATCTTTCTTCAATTGGTAAGCTCGTGGGTAATCCAATGGTGGGATCTCACGGTTCTCTTTCGGGCTTAAACCACTTAACCATGCTTTACGAGCGTGGATAGTGAACTGCTCACAGCCGCCTTTCTCAGAGACGATAGATACGAAATCCGTTAGGAACTCGTAAGAATCTTGGTCATCAATACCGATACGAGTTTTTACCGTAACAGGAATATCAACCACGTCTTTCATCGCCGCAACACAGTCCGCAACCAACTGAGGCTCTGCCATTAGGCATGCACCAAAGCGACCGTTTTGAACGCGATCCGATGGACAACCTACGTTTAGGTTGATTTCATCATAGCCACGCTCTTGAGCGAGTTTGGCACACGTAGCCAAATCCGCTGCGTTTGAACCGCCAAGCTGAAGGGCTAACGGATGCTCTTCTTCGTTATAAGCAAGGAAATCCCCTTTTCCATGAATGATCGCGCCTGTGGTCACCATTTCGGTGTACAGCAGGGTTTCTTTGGTCATTAAGCGATGGAAGTAGCGACAATGACGATCTGTCCAATCCAACATTGGTGCTACAGAGAGCCTGCAAGAATGAGTCATGATATAAACACCCGTTTTTACGTTGCCAAGGTAGAGCGCGAAGGTGCGCTCAAAAAAATTAAGTCGGGTATTGTATACCCACTGTGCAGTGGATGCGAGCCTTGTGAATTCAATCGCTGATAAGCGCATTTCGGCATTGGTGTCTCGTTCTGTGATATCTGTTGCGCGCTCTAAGGGGCACCGGCTTGCTTTAATTCATGATTTTCGGTCTGATAGTGGGTAAAATGGAGTCTTTCTAAACGAATTTCGTATAGAAATGGTTTATCATAAAGCACGTCCGATAGTTATGGTGAAAGATTTGGACCCAACAATCCTTGAACAAATTGAACAAATCTGCGCTGAGCGCGGAGTAAGATTGACGCCGCAACGCCGACGCGTTTTTGAGCTTATTTGTTCTAATCGCCGCGCCTCAAGTGCGTATGAGCTATTGGAGCAATTGAAAGAGAGTGAGCCTCAGGCTAAACCACCGACGGTATACCGAGCATTAGATTTTCTTCTAGAACAAGGCTTTATTCATCGAGTGGAATCAAACAACAGCTTTATTACTTGCTGCTCGTTCAACACTCAACAGCACTTTTTCCAACTGCTAATTTGCGATAAATGTGGCGATGTCGTTGAACTTGAAGACGAGACGCTGATATCCTTATTAGCCAATAACGCCGAGAAACATGGATTCAAACTGACGAATCAAGTTATCGAAACCCATGGCGAGTGCCAGGCATGTTCCTCGGAGACGAAAGAAGAAAGATAGAAGAACGTTATGCGCGCTGAATTTGTAAACCCGTTTTTAGCTTCGTTAATGAATGTGCTAAAAACCATGGCTTCGCTTGAACTGAAGCCACAAAAACCGCGAATCAAGAAAGATGAGATCGCACGAGGTGACGTTTCTGGCCTTATCGGTATGGTTGGTCCACAAACTCGTGGTTCAATGTCGATTACCTTTGATGAAGCGTTAGCACTAGAAATCATGCAGAACATGCTTGGTGAACGTCCAAATGGACTGAACGAAGAAGTGACAGACATGGTTGGTGAGATCACGAACATGGTGACAGGCGGTGCGAAGCGCATTCTAGCGGAAAGTGGATTTGATTTTGATATGGCAACACCGGTTGTGGTATCAGGTCGAGGCCACACCATTCGCCACAAGTGTGAAGGCTCAATCATCATCATGCCTTTCTCTTCACAGTGGGGAAATGCCTTCATCGAGATTTGCTTCGAATAATAGAGAAGAAATAGGTTGGTCAATGCCAACCTATTTTGTTTCTGCCTCAGGCAATAAAAAAGGTCAGCGGTTGCTGACCTTTTCTTTTTCTATTCAAACATTAAGCTTTGAATGCTTTAAATGCATTGATTAGACCATTTGTCGAACTGTCGTGAGAACTGATTTCTGACTCATCTGCTAGCTCAGGTAGGATTTGGTTTGCTAGTTGTTTACCTAGCTCAACCCCCCACTGGTCGAAGCTGAAGATGTTCCAGATAACGCCTTGAACGAAGATTTTGTGCTCGTACATTGCGATCAAGTTACCTAGCGTGCGAGGTGTGATTTGCTTAACTAGGATAGAGTTCGTTGGGCGGTTACCTTCAAATACTTTGAACGGTACTAGAGACGCCATTTCTTCTTCGCTCTTACCTGCTTTCGCAAATTCTGCCTTCACAGTTTCTGCTGACTTACCAAATGCCAATGCTTCTGTTTGTGCAAAGAAGTTAGACATCAGTTTTTGGTGGTGGTCGCTTGCTGGGTTGTGGCTGATTGCAGGTGCAATGAAGTCACATGGGATCAGCTTAGTGCCTTGGTGAATCAGCTGGTAGAACGCGTGCTGACCGTTAGTGCCTGGTTCACCCCAGATGATAGGACCAGTTTGGTAAGTCACTGCGTTACCTTCACGGTCAACGTACTTACCGTTAGATTCCATGTTACCTTGCTGGAAGTACGCCGCGAAACGGTGCATGTACTGGTCGTAAGGTAGGATTGCTTCAGACTCAGCGCCGTGGAAGTTGTTGTACCAAATACCGATCAGAGCAAGAATCACAGGGATGTTGCTTTCTAGATCTGTCGATACGAAGTGGTTATCCATCTCGTGAGCACCGTCTAGAAGCTCGATGAAGTTGTCGTAACCTACAGACAATGCAATTGAAAGACCGATTGCTGACCATAGTGAGTAACGACCACCAACCCAGTCCCAGAACTCAAACATGTTGTCTGTGTCGATACCAAACTCAGATACTGCAGGAGCGTTAGTAGAAAGCGCTGCGAAGTGCTTAGCAACGTGTGCTTGATCGCCAGCAGTTTCTAGGAACCAATCACGAGCAGAGTGCGCGTTTGTCATGGTTTCTTGAGTCGTGAACGTCTTAGACGCGATCAAGAATAGTGTTGTCTCTGGATCTACTTTCTTCAGCGTCTCAACGATGTGAGTACCATCAACGTTAGAAACGAAGTGCAGGTTTAGGTGGTTTTTGTATGGTGCTAGAGCTTCAGTCACCATGTAAGGACCAAGGTCAGAACCGCCGATACCGATGTTTACGATGTCTGTGATTGCTTTACCTGTGTAACCTTTCCACTCACCGCCAATTACGCGATCAGTGAATGATTTGATTTTCTCAAGAACTGCGTTTACCGCAGGCATTACGTCTTCGCCGCCAACGATTACTGGCTTGTTAGAACGGTTACGCAGTGCAGTGTGAAGAACAGCGCGATCTTCTGTTTTGTTGATCGCTTCACCACTGAACATCGCTTCAATTGCTGACTTAAGCTCAGTCTCGTTAGCAAGAGCGAAAAGGTGCTTCAGAGTGTCCTCGTTGATTAGGTTCTTTGAGTAATCGACTAGGATGTCTGAGCCGAAGCGTGCTGAGTATTTGTCGAAACGCGCAGCGTCTTGAGCAAATAGCTCTTTCAGATCCATATCTTGTGCAGATTCGAAATGCGCAGTTAGCGCTTTCCAAGCTTGTGTTTGCGTTGGATTGATATTTTTCAACATGGTCTTTATCCCGATGTTACAGTAGGTTCCATTCCTTACAGTCTAGCGAAAACTGCGGAATCCCCGATTTAGCAAATAGAATATAAATAAGATGTTAGGGCGAATTGCCACAAAACAAGTCTTTGTAATTTTTTTTCAGCCATCAATTATGACGGAGTGCCTTTACACTCACATTGAGTTAGGTCACGTTCCCTGTTTCGAATTTAAACAATTCATTTATGATGCTGAGAATCATATCATTTCGTAATGACAGGCTCTAATTGGATTAGGATAGACGCCAAATCAAATTTTTCCAAAGGAACGCATATGTGGGCACAAAAAACACTGCAATTAAAAGCGCGTAAACGCGGTTTCCATCTGGTCACTGATGAAATTGAACAACAATTACCACAAATCCAATCGCTTTCAGTAGGTTTGTTACATTTGTTTATTCAACATACGTCCGCTAGCCTGACCTTAAATGAAAACGCAGACCCAACAGTACGTATGGACATGGAAGCCCACTTTAATAAGTTTGTGCCTGAACGAGCGCCTTACTACCAGCACACTTATGAAGGCGATGATGATATGCCAGCCCATATTAAAGCGTCTTTACTTGGCAGTAGTGTGACGATTCCTATCCAAAACGGTCAGTTAGCTTTAGGTACATGGCAGGGTATTTACTTAGGTGAGCACCGAGATTACGGTGGAAGTCGACGCATCATCGCCATCATCAACGGCGAATAAATCAGATAAAACAAAGGCTAACTCACAAGGTTAGCCTTTGTTTTTATATCGATTTAGAACGGTTGGTTGATCATGACTCGGAAGGTGCCTTCATCTGCGCCTTTGGCCATTTCAGCACGAACCACAATCCCCTCGACTTGGAAGCGCACTGCGCCACCAACGTTCCACTTCATGTCTTCATGCAACGTTTTTAGATCGTAGTCATCCGCCACTCGCCCGACTTCAACAAACGCGACCCATTGCCACCACGGCAGATCGTAGTAGTTGATGAGAGGGATATCATCGAGCGGCTGCCAGTCTGGTAGTACCCGATATTCTGCAGAATAGTGAATCGCACTGCGGCCGTGGTAGCGACCCGCGGTATAACCACGTAGACGATACAAACCACCTAAGCGAACTTGCTCTTGCTCTGGTGGACGAGCGCACATTAAACCATCGCATTTGTTCCATGTCGGTGTATCCGCCGTGTAGAAATCAAACGCGAGCACTTGCTGATCGAACCAATCACCAAGTGGCCCCAACGAGTAATACTGACTGTTTTGGAATTCCCACTTCAGCCACAAGTCTTCCGACTGTAAGCTTTCAGCTCCTGTGGTTAGGTCAAACGAGGTATGGGAGCCTCGCGTGGTATTACGCACACTGTCGCGGTTGTCCCAATCAAATGTCAGGCTAAACCCGGTCGCCTCTTCTTTCTTGTCGTTGTAGATATCCAACTCACGAGAAGAATAGAACGGGGTAAAGATAATTGAGCTGACACCAGAATCGACTGGAGAAGCAAAACTCACATCTCTCACGGGTTGGAACGCACCAAGCAGTCCGTGTTCACGAACATTACCCCAGGGAAGCAGGTACTTGAACTCCAGTTTGTAGTTCTCTTCGTCGCCATTGGTTACGGTTTTATCTTCCGTTGAAGAGTTATTCGAACCTTGGTCACCTAAGTAATAAGGGTTGTCGTTAAAGCGCGCTTGATACATCTGCGTGCTAAACAAAAGGTTTGGCGACAAAGCGTAGTTAAAAGCAGAAAGGAAACCGACGTAACTGTCTTTTTCAGAATACAACCCCATACCAAACAGAGCAGCTTGGGGTTGGCCAACACCTTTAGCAACGCCCGCTAAGCCTATGGTGCTGCCCATGGTCTCCGTACTGAAATAGAAAGGAACAAACGCTGAATCTTTCTCTTTGGCAATCAACTGCGGAGATAAAAAAAGGCTGGCAGAAAATGCCAGCACAGAGAATAGTCTTGTCTTCATGAGTTACTTCGAATATTCCATTTCGACACGAGAAGTTAATTTGGTCACCAGTTCATAAGCAATGGTGCCTATGTGGCTAGCTACCTCTTCTACTGGTAAATCTTTACCCCATAGAATGGCTTCATCGCTTACTTTATCCGTTGCATCAGGACCTAAATCAACCGTCAGCATATCCATAGAAACGCGACCCGCGATTGGTACTTTGCGCCCATTAACAAACACTGGCGTGCCGTTTGGCGCTGTACGTGGATAGCCATCGCCGTAACCAACAGCAATTACGCCCACTTTAGTGTCGCGTTCACTTGTCCACATGCCGCCATAGCCAACACTTTCGCCCTTCTTCACTTCACGAACGGCGATCAAGTGTGACTTCAGTGTCATCACTGGTTTGTAACCCATGTCTTGCGCAGTTTTATCATCAAATGGTGATACGCCATACATGATGATGCCTGGACGAACCCAGTCTAACTGGCTTTGCGGCCAAGCAAGCAGACCTGCTGATGCCGCTAGAGAGCGCTCACCCTGACAGCCAGCCGTTAGCGACATAAACAAATCGATTTGCTCTGTGGTGATGCTGTTATCCAGCTCATCAGCGCAACCAAAGTGGCTCATGTAACGCAGCGGTTTCGCCACATTCGGGCACTCTTTCAGACGTGTGATGAACTCATCGTACTGCTCTGGACGCACGCCAAGTCGATGCATACCGCTGTCGATTTTAAGCCAAACCACAACTGGCGTTTCGAGATCGGCTTGTTCTAATGCCGCGAGTTGCTCTTCACAATGGACAACGGTTTGAATGTTATTGGTCACCAATACTGGCAAATCGCCTGGTGAGTAAAAACCTTCTAGTAAAAGAATCGGCTTTACCACGCCACAAGCGCGTAGCTGAAGTGCTTCTTCAATGCGGGCAACGCCAAAGGCATCAGCATGCGTAGCGTGTTTAGCCACATGACGAAGACCATGACCGTAGCCATTTGCCTTCACCACCGCCATCACTTTGCTTTCTGGCGCCTGTTCTTTTACGCGTTGTAAATTGTGCTGCAGTGCTGACAAGTCAATACATGCCATCGCAGCTTTCATGTAGCTCATTGCATTACTCATCATCGATATCAAATGCAGGACCCGCGTAGTTATCGAAACGCGAGTGTTGGCCTTGGAAGGTTAAGCGAACCGAACCGATAGGGCCGTTACGTTGCTTACCAAGAATAATTTCTGCCGTGCCTTTGTATGGGCTATCAGGGTTGTAAACCTCGTCACGGTAAATAAACATGATCAAGTCGGCATCCTGCTCGATAGAGCCCGATTCACGCAAGTCCGAGTTAACTGGGCGCTTATCGGCACGTTGCTCTAGGGAACGGTTTAGCTGCGATAGTGCTACCACAGGAACGTTCAATTCTTTCGCCAGAGCTTTCAGAGAGCGCGAAATTTCCGCAATCTCCAAAGTACGGTTATCAGAGAGAGCAGGAACACGCATTAGCTGAAGGTAGTCGACCATGATCATCGACAGACCACCGTGTTCACGCGCTACACGACGAGCACGGGAACGTACTTCGGTTGGCGTTAGGCCTGAACTATCATCGATGTACATGTTTTTCTTCTGCATTAGGATACCCATGGTAGAAGAAATACGAGCCCAATCTTCATCATCAAGCTGACCAGTACGGATCTTGGTTTGGTCAACGCGAGATAGGGACGCAAGCATACGCATCATCAACTGTTCGGCAGGCATCTCTAGCGAGAAGATAAGTACCGGTTTGTCTTGGTCCATCGCCGCGTTTTCACACAAGTTCATCGCAAAAGTGGTTTTACCCATCGATGGACGTGCCGCAACGATAACCAAATCAGAACCTTGTAGACCCGCCGTTTTTTTGTTGAGGTCGTTGAAGCCAGTGTTCACACCTGTCACACCATCTTGAGGTGTTTTGTATAGCATCTCGATACGCTCTAGCGTTTTTTCGAGAATGTTATCGACGTTTTGTGGGCCTTCGTTTTCGCTAGTACGAGATTCTGCAATGGCGAAAACTTTACTCTCCGCCATATCAATTAAGTCTTCTGAGCTTCGACCTTGTGGATCATAACCAGCGTCCGCAATTTCATTTGCAACACCGATCAGGCCGCGCACGATTGCACGCTCCGCTACGATGTCCGCGTAAGCGTTGATGTTCGCTGCACTTGGTGTGTTTTTCGCAAGATCCGCAAGGTACGCAAAGCCACCCACGTCTTCCAATTGTTCGTGACGCTCTAGGTGCTCAGACAAGGTGATCAAGTCGAGAGGCTTACCCTGTTCAAGAATGGTTTTAACGCCTTCGAAAATGAGACGATGAGGACGGCTATAGAAATCACTGCTCACAACACGCTCAGCGACCGTGTCCCAACGTTCATTGTCCAGTAAGAGACCACCAATTACTGATTGCTCGGCTTCTAGCGAGTGAGGTGGCACTTTGATTGCGTCGACCTGACTGTCTGAAGGTTTGCGATTTCTGTTTTCCGCCATGACTTTGCTCGATAACTACTAATGACCCGAGATTATAACCTTAAACTTAGCCAAGATGCTTCCCTGAAGCGACAATTACTTGTTAAGAATTCAACAAGTGAATGGCTAAGAATTCGCTTTTTATGGTGCGAAATTACTCGATTGCGGTAGAATCTCCCCAATTCATGCTGAAACAGACAGTTAATTAAGTTTGATGCGCAAATGAGAACGCCCACCACGCTTCTCCGGCTTAGGTCTAATAAAAATTAACCTATCATTGACCGAATAAAACATCTGTATCAGTATCATGCCCCTCCTTTTTAATTACGTTCGAGGTATTTGTGTCCCGATACTGGTTACTTGGCTTTAGCTTACTTTGCACGGGAGCATCGTACGCTGAAGAATCAGTACAGCCAGAGCAAGAAATTGAAGTGCCCGACCCTCTACAAACTGAGGTCGAGTTCGGCTATCAAGCTCACACAGGTAACACGGACTCTCGTTCCCTGAATGCTCGTCTGAGTGCTGAATACACTTCTGGTCGTCACCGTTCTTACGGCGAATGGAAGTACTACAACCTATATAAAGATGGGGAAGAAGATAAACGCTCTTCTACCTATACTGCGCAAAGCGACTACAAGTTAGGTCCAAAGACTTACTTGTACGGAAGCTTTAAAGGGGTTGATTCACGCTACAGTGCTTACTTTAAAGATTACACATTTTCTGGCGGTTTGGGTTACCAGTTCGCTTATACAGAAAAGTTTACTTTGGAAGCGGAGATCGGCCCTGGTTTTCGTTACCAAGAACCAAACTTAGATGAGATTGATGACGACGACATTGTCTTTCCAGACATCGTTCAGGAAGGGATCTTGCGTAGTAACATCAATACTACTTGGCAAGCTTTAGATAACTTAAGTCTCTCTGCCGATATCACTTTAGTAGCAGGTAAAAGCAACACTCGTGTTGATAGTGATCTGAGTGTGACCAACGACATTACCGAAGACATTGCTCTTAAATTAGCGCACTCTCGCCAATATCACGATAAAGTGCCAGAGGGCTTGAGCAAGGCGGATAGTGTGTTTTCCGTCAACCTTTTGTTTGCCTTCTAACTCCCGCTTTTCAGATTATTCAGACATAAAAAAAGCACCTCCTAAGAGGTGCTTTTTACTATTTCGCTTGGTACTGAATTACTCTGCAGCAACAACTTGTACGTTCACAGTAGCGAAAACTTCTGAGTGAAGTTGAACGCTGATCTCGAACTCACCAGTGTTACGTAGAGCACCTTCAGGAAGGCGAACTTCGCTCTTAGCAACTTCAACGCCTGCAGCTGTGATAGCGTCAGCGATGTCACGAGTACCGATAGAACCGAATAGTTTACCTTCGTCACCAGCTTTAGAAGCGATAACAACGGCTTCTAGAGCGTTAACTTTCTCAGCACGTGCTTCAGCAGCTGTTAGTTGCTCAGCAACTTTAGCTTCTAGTTCAGCGCGACGAGCTTCGAACATTTCAACGTTGCCTTTAGTTGCCATAACTGCTTTACCTTGAGGGATAAGGAAGTTACGAGCGTAGCCAGACTTAACGTTTACTGTATCGCCAAGACCACCTAGGTTACCGATTTTATCAAGTAGAATAACTTGCATTGTTTAATCCTCTTTCTTAATAAAACGAACCGATTACTGATGCTTGTCAGTGTACGGTAGTAGAGCTAGGTAGCGAGAACGCTTGATAGCGCGAGCTAGTTGACGCTGGTACTTAGCGCTTGTACCAGTGATACGGCTAGGTACGATTTTACCAGCTTCAGTGATGTAGTTTTTAAGAGTTGCTACGTCTTTGTAATCAATCTCTTGTACGCCTTCTGCAGTGAAACGGCAGAATTTACGACGACGGAAGAAACGAGCCATGGGCTATCTCCTGATCTTAAATTTGAGTAATGTTGTCGGCGTGTAACACTAATTTCCCAACGCCATTTCGGCCGGTCTGATAAGCGACAAAACCGCCTATCTTAATGTTACTGCCTTGTACTAAATTCTGAGTTAATGCTTGTGACCCAAGCCCACTAACTACTACCGGCATTCGACAATAAACTTGTCGTGGTAGATTAGCTTCGATAACAGTAGAGCGATGCTCTAGCCAAAATCGACAGTGTTCAATGCCACCAGGGCTTTTACTACGAATGGGCGGCTTGGCAATGGTGCCACTCAGCTCCATTCGATTGGTCATAAGAAATATTACTCAGCAGCTGCTTCTGGCTTAGCTTCAGCACGCTCTTCGCGACGAGGAGCACGCTCTGCACGCTCTTCTTTCTGCTTAAGCATGATAGATTGCTCAGTGATAGCCGCTTTAGTACGCATGATCATGTTACGTAGAACTGCATCGTTGAAACGGAAAGCAGTTTCTAGTTCGTCGATCACTTCTTGGCCAGCTTCAACGTTCATTAGAACGTAGTGAGCTTTGTGAAGCTTGTTGATTGGGTAAGCCAGTTGACGACGGCCCCAGTCTTCTAGACGGTGGATTTTACCGCCAGCTTCAGTGATTGAACCAGTGTAACGCTCGATCATGCCAGCAACTTGCTCGCTTTGATCAGGGTGCACCATGAATACGATTTCGTAATGACGCATTGGTTGCTCCTTACGGATTATTAGCTTCCACGATTGGCTCGGTCGTCCAGAGGAAGCAAGGAACTAAAGAAAAATGACCGAGAATTAAGGAAGACGGATAGTACAGAAAGGAAGCAAAATAGGCAAGTGATTATTTACGTCGCGCTGGCGATATTTTCTTCGCTCTGGCCCTACCTACGACAAAGGCTGCCAACAAGGTGGCAGCCTTTTAAGATTAGGGCTTCAATACTTATTTTGCTTTTGCTAGCTCGTCACGCATTTGGTCGATCACTTGCTTGTAATCTGGGTGACCGAAAATCGCTGAACCCGCTACAAACATGTCTGCACCTGCTTCTGCGATTTCACGAATATTATCCACTTTCACACCACCATCAATTTCTAGGCGAATGTCACGGCCAGACTCGTCGATCATCTTGCGTACCGCACGCAGTTTATCTAGCGTGTGAGGGATAAATGATTGACCACCAAAGCCAGGGTTAACTGACATTAGAAGAATTAGGTCAACTTTGTCCATGATGAATTCAAGATGCGACAACGGCGTTGCTGGGTTAAGTACCACACCCGCTTTACAGCCGTGCTCTTTAATCAACTGTAGTGTGCGGTCAACGTGCTCTGATGCTTCCACATGGAAGGTAATCATCGATGCACCTGCTTTCGCGAAGTCAGGGATGATGCGATCTACAGGTTTCACCATTAGGTGAACATCGATTGGAGCGGTAATGCCGTAGTCACGAAGCGCTTTACAGATTGGCGCACCAAAAGTCAGGTTTGGTACGTAGTGGTTATCCATCACATCGAAATGCACCACATCCGCGCCCGCTGCGAGTACTTTTTCTACGTCTTCACCTAGACGAGCAAAATCAGCCGATAAAATGGATGGAGCAATAAGAAAATCTTTCATACCTGACCTCAATAGTGGCGAGCAAACAACAAACAATGTTGCGCGCAATTCTACCGAAGCCAGTCAGGATATCCACTATTTAGACACAATAGTGTGAGAATTATGAGTCTGACTTATCCGTGTCAGAAGCACGGAAGAGAGCAAGCAGTTCATCGACTTTATTGCGTCCGCTACCATTGCGACTGATGGTTCGCTTCACTTTGACCACATTCAATTCCGCACCGTGATATAGACGACGCGTCAATGTGGTGTCGTGATTTGAAATCAGAACGGGAATGCCGCGCTCGGTCGCCGCTTTCTCCGCGATGTCAGCCAGTGCAGCTTGGTCATCAAGCGTGAAGCCGTTACCTGCGTAAGAAGTAAAGTTAGCCGTATTCGACAATGGTGCGTACGGAGGATCACAGTAGACCACGCTTCCCTTGCGCGCTCGACGGAAAGTCTCTGGGTAGCCTTCACATACGAAGGTCGCCTTCTTCGCTTTCTCAGCAAAGAATTCCAATTCAGCTTCTGGGAAGTAAGGCTTTTTATATGAACCAAACGGTACGTTGAAACCGCCCTTCTTGTTATAACGACACAAGCCATTAAAACCGAAACGGTTCATATATAAGAACGCCAATGAACGGTACATCACGTCGTCAGTTTTATTAAACTCAGCGCGAATGCTCAAATAAGCTTCTTTGCGGTTATTCTCTGCCACAAACCAACGCTTCGCTTCGGAGATGTAATCCTCAGGGCGCTCTTTGAGTAGGTTGTAGAGATTAATCAGGTCGGGGTTGATATCCGCCAGCAAGTAGTGGTCATAGTCGGTATTAAGAAATACCGAGCCAGCACCAACAAAAGGTTCAACTAGCTTTCGAGCCGGTGGCAAATGACGTTGGATGTCTTCAACCAGACCGTATTTTCCTCCTGCCCACTTAAGAAAGGCTCGTTGCTTTTTCATCTACTGCTCTATCTATCGACCAAAAATTAAGGCTGCGGAATGTAACATATTTTTCAACGAAGCTCAGGATTATTTCACGCGATCAATTTCACGATGTACCTGACCCAAGGATTTTGCCCACGGACTCACCGATTTAAGCGCATCTGGCAGGCTCTCTACCGCGTCTCGAGCGAGCTGGATAGTCGGGTAATCTTGGTAAGTGATGATGTACCATTCTGTTCCGCTGCGCACGGTCGGGTAAATTCTCACTTTTCCATTTAGGTCGTACTCGTCAAGGAAGGTTTGCACATCTTCCATTGCCGTCATCGCTCCTAATTGCAAAGTATAAGCGCGTGGTGATAACGCTTTTAACTCTTCACGAGCAAAAGAGAACTTCACGATAGGCTTCGTTGAATTTGCTTGTGTTGCCTTAGGTTGTTCGCCCGTTTGCACGACGTTAATCAATGAGGAGTTAGAACTGCTCTGCGCTTGAGGCACTGATTCTTCCACAACTTGTTTGATTTCATCGGTATTGGCTTCTTCAGGTTTGCCTTCAAGTAAAGCATCCACCACATCCGACTCAATCACAACGCGCTGCTGTTTATCTTCTGTGCCAACACTTGCAACTTCCTCTGTCACGGCCGGCGGCAATGAATCTGAATCGTCCGTTGCACCAGCAAGCTCTGTCGTATCAGACGCGTCACTGATTGTGGAATCTGCGCCGCTGGTTTGAACTTCGGGCTCGGTTAGGGTTGGGATGGCAGTTTGCTCAATCGTACCTGTAATTTGCTGTGCTTTGTCGTCTGGGCTTGGCTGATTGTACATCCACCAATAACCACCAGCGGCCAACAATAACAGCACCAAAACAACCAATGCGATATTAAGGGGTGAGCCTACAATTGAGCGGATAATGATCCTTTTTTCCACTTTCATCTCTCCTAACGCCATGATGTCTCCCGGAATCGGGTCGACTTTCTTAAATGCATCTCGAACGCGTTTTTCAGATTCATCGTCAACATATCGAATCACCAAAGATTCAAAGAAACGACGCGCTTCGACTTCTGACAACATCTCAATATCAAGTTCAACCGGTTTGAGCTCTTGCCCGTAACTAATACGCGACAATACCGATTCCAAACGCCCACTTTGAGTGAACAACAAGATGTTGATTTTCCATTTTGGATTCGCTTGTGCAGCTAGCACTAGCATCCATAATTCTGAAACTAGGGTTTCACTCAGCAAATGAGCGTCATCAACCACAATGGCAATGTCACACACTTCATCACCCAAGATACGTTCTAAGCTATCAAGCAATGTATCTTGTTGATTGAATAAGGCATCGGAAACTATCTGGCTCAAGATGAGCATACGACGTTGCACATCATCTTGATTGGAATGACAAAGTAACAAACATTGGTTTTTGTTACTGGCACCGAGCTCAAGGTATCGCTGTGCCATCCAAGATTTTCCATATCCGGATTGGCCATTTACGGCGATCAAATTAGAACCAAAGTTGGTTAATAAGCTTAATCTGTCTAGTAACTCGGTTTGTGAATCCAATTCAAGAACGTGAGCAAAACTCATCTAAATAACCTTAATACACTACAAGAATGACGCCCTAAGGCGCCATTACAAGGTTAAATGTCACGACCAAAGTCGATAGCTTGTTTGATGATATCTTGCGGTGTATCCGCAATGACTTCGGCGCTACCAATTCCGGTAGGCAATACTAAGCGCAGCTGACCAGATAAGACTTTCTTATCACGCATCATGTGCGTCATAAAGTCATCAAAACTCATCGACTCTGGCGTATGCACTGGCAGTTTAGCGCGACGCATAATAGTAATAATGCGATCCAGCTGCTCTTGCGAAATCAATCCGCGTAAGTGCGAAGCTTTCGCCGCCATCACTGTGCCAGATGACACCGCTTCACCGTGAAGCCAATTGCCATAACCTAGCTCAGCCTCAATCGCATGACCGAAGGTATGACCCAGATTCAACAGCGCTCGTATGCCTGACTCTTTTTCATCAAGAGCCACAACTTCTGCTTTGATTTCACAGCAACGCGCGATGGCATAAGTCAGTGCTTCTTCATCCAGTGCGTACAGTCGGTCGAGATTCTCTTCCAGCCAATCAAAGAAATCTGCATCATAAATAATGCCGTATTTGATCACTTCAGCAATGCCCGCAGCGAACTCGCGTTCAGGAAGCGTTGATAAGCAGTTGGTATCAATGATAACGGCTTTAGGTTGGTAGAAAGCACCAATCATGTTTTTGCCTAGTGGGTGGTTAACTGCGGTTTTACCACCAACAGATGAATCCACTTGAGACAACAATGTGGTTGGGATCTGGATGAAATCCACACCACGTTGGTAACATGCAGACGCGAACCCAACGAGATCGCCAATAACACCGCCACCTAACGCAATAATCACTACATCACGTGCGTAACTCCCCTCTAGCAGGAAGTTCATGACTTGATTAAACGTGTCTAGGCTTTTGTATTGCTCACCATCAGGCAATTCAAGTAATGAGGCATCACAACCGAGCTGTTCAAGCTGACCAAGTATTTTTTCCGCATACAGTGGAGCAACCGTGACATTACTAATCACGACAACTTTCTGATTTGCGTTTTTGTTTGAAAGAATTTGAGAAAGGTACGCCGGGTCTTCAAATAACCCGGCGCCAATTGAGATTGGGTAGCTACGCTCTGCTAGATTGACCGTAATCCGTTCCATCGGTGTGCTCCAATTTGAAAAAGATAAATGCTTATCTCTCTTCTAGCATTTTTACGATCTGGTTGGCTACCACTTTTGCACTCTGATCGTCAGTACGAACCGTGTAATCCGCTACTTCTTCGTATAGAGGGTTACGTTCGCCTGCCAAACTTTCCAATACTTCACGAGGGTTGTCAGTTTGAAGTAGAGGACGCTTCTTGTCGCGGTTAGTGCGAGCAAGTTGCTTTTCAATAGTCGTTTCTAGGTAAACAACAACACCACGTGCAGAAAGGCGATTGCGGTTTTCTTTACTCTTCACAGAACCACCGCCGGTTGCTAGCACGATGCCTTGCTCTTGAGTCAGGTCTTCAAGTACTGCTTCTTCGCGTTTGCGGAAGCCGTCTTCACCTTCTACATCAAAAACCCAAGAGATGTCTGCACCAGTGCGTTCTTCAATCACTGTATCAGAGTCCACGAACTCCATATGCAGCTGCTGTGCTAGATGTCTACCAATTGTACTTTTGCCGGCGCCCATTGGGCCAACAAGGAAAATATTACGTTTCTCAGCCATATTTAGCGGTAATTTACAACGTTAATTCAATAAGATCGCCACAAGAAAACACAGCCAAACTGCTGTTTCACAAGGCTTGTGGCACCAATTCCTCACAGATAATTCGTGATAAGACCCGAAATTATCCAAGCATGGTGCCACTAATGCAACTTTATTTTTGATCTAATCGATTTTTTACTCACTGAGCGCCTACTGAATCACAACTTTAGGCGTGACAAAAATCAACAGCTCACTTTTGCCGACATTTTCATAACTTCGACGAAAAAGTGCCCCTAACAGCGGTAAATCACCTAATAAAGGCACCTTATCGACGGAGTTTGTGATGCTATGTTGAAAAATACCACCCAACACAACCGTTTCACCGTTATTGACTAAAACTTGTGTGCCAATGCGTTGAGTATCGATCGCGACTGCTTCACCTGTGCCTGTTTTTACAACTTGACCCGGTCTGTCTTGCGTAACGCTCAAATCCAACACTAAACGATTGTCAGGGGTAATCTGTGGTGTCACTTTTAAGCTCAATACGGCTTTTTTGAACGTGACAGACGTTGCGCCACTGGAAGAAGACTCAAGGTACGGGATTTCGGTACCTTGCTCGATATAAGCAGGCTTCTTGTTAGTGGTAATCAATCGCGGGCTAGAAATGATCTCTGCCTTGGATTCTTGTTGCAGCGCAGAAAGCTCTAAATCAAGCAGTGTGTCTGAGCCTAATTTCGCAACTTGGAAGGCAAGACTGGTCGCATTCGGACTGGTTGCAGCCAAGTTCACGTTTAGGAAGTCATCAATACCAACACTGCTGCCTCCTTCATCACCTTCGCCATCACCGCCGCCATCGTACAGGCCAATTGTCGCAAGGTTATTCTCAACCGACCCACCGACAGTGTGGCTGCCGTTAATAGAGGTGAAGCCCCAGCGCACACCAAGTTCGTCCATATTACCTTCATTGATGGTGACGATTCGCGCTTCAATCTGAACTTGTTTGACCGGAATATCCAAAGACTCAATGATCTCTCGGATAACCTCAATGTTCTCTGGTAGTTCTCTAATTAAGAGTGAGTTCGTCCGCTCATCAATGGTCATGCTGCCACGTTCTGAGAGCATACTGATATTCCCCTCGCCATTAATCATCTCGGCAATGTCCGAAGCTTTAGCGAAATTAACTTTGATGATCTCAGAAGAAAGCTCACCCATCTCCTGCTCAAGTTTCTGTTTCTCTAATTGTTGCTTTTCACGCAAATCCAGTTCGTCTTTCGGCGCCACCAAAATCACGTTGCCATCAACACGCTTATCCAAGCCTTTTACTTGAAGAATGATATCGAGCACTTGCTGCCAAGGTACACCATCAAGACGCAAAGTTAAGTTGCCTTCAACGGAGTCAGATACCACTAAGTTAAATTGGTTGTAGTCGGCGATGAGTTGCAATACGTTTCGCACTGGGATGTCTTGGAAGTTAATTGAAATCAGCTTCCCTTCTTTTTCTAGAATGCTCTTATCCGGTGCTTTTTCATTGGCTTTTATCTTACCGACTTTGATCTCTAGGTAACGCCCAGTCAGACGGTAATCGTGAGTGTATTCCTCATCAATATAAGCAACTAAACGTGTGGTTGAGGTATCTCGGAATATTTCAATACTCTCGACGACCGTAGAAAAGTCTTTTACATCCAGAAGGTAAAGCTGGTCGTCTTTTACAGATGTGTTGAGTAAGTCGATACTCAAGCCTTCCTGTACGCGCTTGATATCAACGATTGCAGCAGGGGACGCAAGTTCTACAACAATCACGGCATCTTTGTCTTTGTTTGTACGAAAGTCGATGGTCTTTAGCGAGTTAGACTTTACTTCCTGTGCTGCTACAAAAGGGGCTAAAAGTAAAAAGAACCACAAAGAGAAGATCCCTGCTAGCTTCCTTGGTGTCAGTGTTAATCCTTGTCTCATTTTCATCATTACTCAATATCAAAAATAAATGCTGCTATGCCTATCTCAAAGCCAACTTAACTTTGCGCTTTTGCCAACACCCTAAACCGTCGGGTAAGGTTTCATTAATTAATAAATAGTTGTGGGATACGTGAGTCACCTTGCCATTGTTACGACCAAGGTACTGACCCGGCTTCACCTTATAAACGGTGCCATTTGGTGCTTGGACCAAACCAGAAACATTGCTCCCCATCCCCATAACACCTTTTAAGCGCAGTTTATTGAGAGGAAAGCGTTCTAACTTACCTACCCGCTTTCTTGATGGCGGTTGCCAACAATCTTGTCTGGCTAAAGGTTGAGTGGCGATGGTGGCTTCTTTAGGAAGCTCGAAAGGCGCACGTAGAATCTCGGGCTTATAACCGATGACAACATAGTCTTCAGCGGGCTGTAATTTGGCGACGTCACGGCGCGCTTGGTTTTCTACGCCGCGAATAAAGTCTGTCAGTGATTCATCGTTGGCTTGGCAACCCGCTAGCACCCCTGCAATACAAACCATCAGCAAAGATTTATTTCGCATCTTTCTTTTCCTCTGGTTTGAACTGGTAGGTATTCGCTTTTACACGGAAGTGCAAAGTTTCACTCTCTTGACTCACTCGTTGCCAAGTCACGTCTTTAAACGTGATGATGCGCGGCAATGTGGCGATGGCTTGAGAGAAACGGCCGATATCATGAAAGTCTCCAGTGAGTTCAATATTCAGCGGCAGACGATAAAGAAAGTGCTCTGATTGTTTCTCCCCCCAGTCAATGCGGGTAAATGTCAGTTTGTTATCGATGCCTAGTTCATTCACCGAAGCCAGCATGGTGGCTAGCTCTTTTTGCGCAGGCAGTTGTTGCAGCAGCAGTTCGTAGCGTGTGGTGAGCTCATCGAGTTGTGATTGCAGTTGAGGCAAAGCCGCCACTTTATTGGCCTTGATTCTCAGCGCAACTTTTAAGGTTTGCTCTTCTTGAATCAAATTGTCCAAACGCGCTTGCTCTGGCTTTAAATAGAACCAGTAACCGAAACCTTGAATCAACAACACGAGCATTAAGAGAACCACTAACTGCGGCACCAATGGCCATTCAGCGATTTCATCCATTTCAAGGTCTTGCCAATTAACCATGCTGTTTACCTCCTTCTTTTATAGAGGCACCTTTAAACATGAAGGAGACTTTGAACGTCTGAAACTCTTTACCGAAACGGGCTTTACCATGGACAATGGAGTGCATCTCGACATCTAACAATTTTGCCGAACGCTCCATGTTGTCGAGCATTGTCGCGAGACGCGGCGTACTGTCTGAAATTCCTGAGATCTCGATTTCGTAGTCATTCATCTTAATCTTGTCGACATACACGCCTTCAGGAATCACTGATGGCATCAAGTTCATGAACTCAGTGGTTTTATTGCGCCCGTTTTGTAATCCTTCAACGATCTTTAAGCGTTCTAAGATCTTGCCGTGCTCTTGCTCAGCAATCTTCATTGCTTCAATTCGCTTATCAAGCTGAGATATATAGTGAGCTAAATAGTCTAGGCGCTGTTGTTGCTGGTCTTGTTGGTATTGGTAGTACTTACCGATGCCCCACTGCACGCCCAGCGCAGCAATCGCACCAAGAACAATCAAACCAATAAAACGTCGACGATGTTCTTCACGTTGATTTTCGCGCCAAGCGAGGAGGTTAATGTGATGCAGCATCGTCACCTCCCAACCACTGAATACCGCGTACCGCTAAACCTGCGGCTGCCGTGAAGTGCTGCCAATCTGCAGCTCGGCGTTTACGTTTAGAGACTTTCATTTCAAACAAACTAAGAGGATTGAGCAGTTCACACTCCAGCGCCAATTGACTTGATAGCTCCTCAGCTAACATTGGCGTAGCCGCCCCCTCACCGGAAAGCCAAATACCTTTGATATCTTGGCTACCATTGAATGAGGTGTAGAGCTGCATCTGACGCTTAACACGTTCAACCATTTGTCGATTGAATTCTTCAGTTGCGGTTTGGATATCGTCACTGAGTGGATCGTGTTGAGACAAATCGTTTGTTGTGCGAGTACCGCAAGGAAACTCCTTATGGAATAGCTCACCTTGCTCGGTAAACATAGTGAAAGAGCTACTCATCGCACCAATGTCTAACAAGCAATGCTTATTCTTTTCTGGAAAACGTTCTGCGGTTAGCTTCCATATATGACCAAGACTTTGTGAGTGCACATCCACCAGCACGGTTTTTAGGCCAGACTTCGTTAATGTATCGACTCGGCTTTCCACCACCTCTCTGCGTGTTGCAAACACTTGGTAGCTCTCTGTGCCGCCCATCTGCTCATCCGTATCAACCTTTACAAAATCGAGGCTGAGCTCTTCAACCGGAAAGGGAGACTGATGCGCAAAGGCTTGCATCACCGCAAATTCCTTTTCGCTTTCTTCTAGGTTCTGCTCTATTTGTAGCTTTTTGCTGATCACAGCATTGTCTGGAACCGAAATTGCGACCTTTCTAGCTCGAATTGGGAGCTCTTTTCTCATCTCTTTAAGGGTCTTTACAATTTCTTGATGATTTATGGTGTTATTTTCAGCGACAATACGTTCCTTAAGTATTATTTCTTTGTAACCCAATAAAGCGTAACTGTTGCCATTGGGTTTAAGTACCACGGCTTTGAGGCTGTTATGGCCAATATCTATGCCCGTAACTAATAGCTTATCCATCTCTACTCTCGCTCCGAAATTCCTGCGTGTGGTTGTAAATAGCACCCAGAGAATTTTCTTCGTGCAAAGGTTGTTATTAGCATCCAAATAAGAGTTAATATCTCTTATGTGCTAAATTTTTGACCTAAGAGTACAAGGGTTTGCCGTTACACAGCCTCAACCAATCAGGGATTCTCCGGTGAAGTTCATAAAGCGTTTATTATTTTTAACATTGATTTGCATAATTCTTGGAGTCACCACAATTTTTGGCTTCTATCAATACGTGAAGCCTGAATTGCCAGATGTTGCAACTCTAAAAGATGTTGAATTACAAACACCTATGCAGGTATTTAGTCAAGACGGGAAACTGATCGCACAGTTTGGTGAGAAACGCCGAATTCCTGTTACCTACGACGAAATTCCACAAGATTTGATTCACGCGCTGATTGCGACCGAAGATAGCCGCTTTTACGAGCACCCTGGTATCGACCCAATCGGTATTACTCGTGCCGCTGTCGTCGTGGCCCTATCCGGTTCTGCCAAGCAAGGTGCGAGTACCATCACTCAGCAGCTAGCACGTAACTTCTTCCTCTCCAACGAGAAGAAGATCATGCGTAAAATCAAAGAGATCTTTATTGCGATCCACATTGAGCAGCTTTTGACTAAGCAAGAGATCATGGAGCTTTACGTTAACAAGATCTTCCTTGGTTACCGCTCATACGGTTTCGGTGCGGCCGCTCAGGTTTACTTTGGTAAGAGCCTGAACGAACTGACGCTAAGTGAGATCGCAACGCTTGCTGGTATGCCAAAAGCACCATCAACCATGAACCCACTCTATTCACTAGAGCGTGCAACGAACCGTCGTAACGTCGTTCTGATGCGTATGCTCGATGAGAAATACATCACTCAAGAGCAATATGACGAAGCGCGTGCTGAACCTATTGTTGCTCGTTACCACAGTGCTGAAATCGAGCTTTCTGCGCCATACGTGGCTGAACTAGCACGTTCATGGGCAGTGAAAGAGTACGGCACAGAAAAAGCGTACACCTCTGGTTTGAACATCTACATGACGGTAGATTCAAAGCTGCAAGACGCAGCAAACAAGGCAGCGATCAATAACATCCTTGCTTACGATGAGCGTCACGGTTACCGAGGTGCAGAAAAAGTACTTTGGAAAGAAGGTGAAAGCGCTTGGGATACTGAGCAAATTGAAAAGCACCTGAAGAAGCAGCCAACTTACGGCCAACTTTACCCAGCAGTCGTGACTAAAGTTGACGACAAAACTGCGCAAGTTTGGGTAAAGAACAACGATGAGCAAACCATCGCTTGGGCAGGCATGAACTGGGCTCGTAAATACCTAACGGATGAACGTCAAGGTGCGGTGCCTAAGTCAGCAAAACAGATTTTAGAATCAGGCCAACAAGTATGGGTTCGTGAAATCAGCACAACCGATAAAGAAGGCAACACCGTTAACAGCTGGAAGCTAAGCCAAGTACCAAGTGCCAACACTGCATTTGTGGCAATGAACCCAGAAAACGGTGCAGTACTTTCTCTGGTTGGTGGTTTCAACTTTGTTCACAGCAAGTTTAACCGTGCGACCATGTCTGTGCGTCAGGTAGGTTCAAGTATCAAACCTTTCATCTACTCTGCAGCACTAAACAAAGGTTTAACGCTTGCTTCGCTTGTTAACGATGCGCCAATCAACAAGTGGGATGCTGGTTCTGGTCCAGCATGGCGTCCGAAGAACTCGCCACCGCCTTACATCGGCCCTCCCCGCCTACGTATCGGTCTTGCACAATCTAAGAACGTTATGGCGGTTCGTACGCTACGTGAAGTTGGCTTAGACGAAACCCGCGAATACCTAACTCGCTTTGGCTTTGATATTGACCAAGTGCCACGCTCAGAAACTATCGCGCTTGGTGCTGGTAGCTTAACGCCAATGAAAGTGGCGCAAGGCTACTCGGTGTTTGCGAATGGCGGTTACTATGTAGAACCGTTCTACATTGACCATGTTGAAGACTCGTTCGGTGAAGTGTTGTTTAAGGCAAACCCGAAAGTCATCTGCCAACAAGATTGTCCTCAAATGGAAACACACGTTCCTGCAGAAGATAAGTTTGCTGCTGAATTTGGCGAGCAAGACGTCGCGACAGAGAACATCGCTCCAGACAACGCACTTGAAAACGACACACCGCAATACGCGAAGCAAGTTATCTCAGCGCAAAACGCATTCCTGATGCGTGAAATGATGTACAGCAACATCTGGGGTGGCGGTAGCTGGCGTGATGGTACAGGCTGGAATGGTACTGGCTGGCGTGCACAAAAGCTTGAGCGTCGTGACATTGGTGGTAAAACCGGTACAACCAACGATTCGAAAGACACTTGGTACAACGGTTACGGCCCTGGCATCGTTGCGATTGCATGGGTTGGCTTCGATGATCACTCTCGTACACTAGGCCGCACAACCGTAAACAGCAACCTAGGTAAAGGCCAGATCTCTGGTGCAGAATCTGGTGCTAAAACGGCTGAGCCTGCATGGATTGACTTCATGCGCGTTGCTCTTGAAGGTACTCCACAACAAGGCAAGAACATCCCAGGTGACATCGTACGTGTTCGTATCGACCGTGATAGCGGCCTACTGACACACAAAGTCGATGGTTCATCGATGTTTGAATATTTCGAGAAGGGAACTGAACCTACGGAGTACGTAGGTAACAGCCTTGAAGATAGCATCTACTCAGGTGGTGGCAGCGGTTCAGAAGAACTGTTCTAACCTCATCATTGAGAGACTAAAAAGGGAGCCATTGAGCTCCCTTTTGTTTATTTGGCTTTTAGGCTATCAAGCAGCGATAGAGTCTTCTCTCGCCTCAAGTACACCTTTGATCATTGCGGCCAATGTTTCAAAGCGAGTACGCAATGGTGAACCCGGACGATAAACCAGTACGATACTGCGAGAAGGCGTTGGGTTAATTGCAGGAACGTAACACACGCCGTCTTTTTTCTTCTCATGAGGTACGGACAACTGAGGTAACAAAGTAATACCCGCGCCCGCTGCCACCATGTTGCGCAGCGTTTCTAAGCTCGTTGCTTTAAAACGTTCATCATCTTTCGCACCTGCCGCAAAACAGAATCCAAGTGCTTGGTCTCGTAAGCAGTGACCATCACCCAGAGCCAAAACTGTTCGGCCATTAAGATCCAACATATCGATATGATCTAGCCCAGCCCACTCATGGTCACAAGGAACCGCCACGCTCAATGGTTCGTTGTAGACTTCAATCTCTTTAAATGGAGCCGTCTCATCCACTGAAGCTAATACTAGGCAATCCAGTTTGCCCTCTTCTAACTGACGAACCAACTGATGGGTCTGTGCCTCATGCAGAAACAGTTCCAATTCAGGAAACTCTTCTTTTAGTCGAGGAACGATTTTAGGTAAGAGATAAGGACCAACAGTCGGAATAAAGCCGATGTGCATCGGGCCAGTCATAGCACCACTTTGACCACTCGCCATATCTTTAAAGGTTTTCACTTCACTTAAGATACGTTTTGCTTGCTCCACCAATTGCAAACCTGAATCGGTAAACAAAACACGACGACTGCTGCGCTCCAGCAATGCCGTACCTAATTCGTCTTCTAGTTTACGAATTTGGCCACTTAAAGTCGGTTGGCTGACAAAACAGGCTTCAGCTGCTTTTCGAAAATGCTTGTGCTCCGCAAGCGCCACCAAGTACTCAAAATCTCGGATATTCATAACGTACGATTCGCTTCTTGTTTGGCGATAGAAATAATCTATCAAAACCATAGCATTAAACGATTAGAGCTATCAAAGTTTTTTTTCAATAATGAGCTCAACAAAACGAAACTGAGCGCCAAATAACGCTAAGCTCGAAAACGAATTATTTCATAAATTTAAAAAGGAAATCATCATGTTTGCATCAAAAGAAGGTCAAGCTGTACCACAAGTTACTTTTCCGACTCGTAAAGGTGACGCATGGGTGAACGTAACCACGGAAGAACTGTTTAAAGACAGAACGGTTATCGTATTCAGCTTACCAGGTGCGTTTACTCCGACGTGTTCATCAAGCCACCTACCGCGTTACAACGAATTGTTCTCCGTATTTAAAGAACACGGTGTGGATGAAATTCTATGTGTATCAGTTAACGATACGTTTGTAATGAACGCATGGAAAGCTGACCAAGAAGCAGAAAACATTACCTTCATCCCAGATGGTAACGGTGAGTTCACAGACGGTATGGGCATGCTAGTGGACAAAAACGACATCGGCTTTGGCAAGCGTTCATGGCGTTACAGCATGCTAGTGAAAAACGGCGTGGTTGAGAAAATGTTCATTGAACCAAACGAGCCAGGCGACCCGTTCAAAGTTTCAGATGCAGACACAATGATGAACTACGTAGCACCTGAGTACAAAACTCAAGAATCTATCACTGTGTTCACCAAACCAGGTTGTCCTTTCTGCATGAAGGCGAAACAAAATCTGATTGACCACGGTCTTCAATATGAAGAAGTGATTCTGGGTAAAGACGCAACAACAGTAAGTCTACGTGCAATCTCTGGTCGCACAACGGTACCTCAAGTATTTATCGGTGGTAAACACATCGGTGGTAGCGAAGAGCTAGAAGCGTACCTAGGTTAATAGTTTGCCTAATGGGCTTGGGTTGGCAATCTCGCTGTCCAAAACTCAGCCCTAGGTCTCCCGGAGCATCCCTCGCCCGGGAGACCATCCCTTTCAATCACTTCCTATGCTTAGTCTTGATAACTGGTCGTCTTCACCGTTCGACCAGTTATCAAGAGTAATGAACTCAAATTCACTCATCCAGACTTAGTCACTTCAACTACGTTTGGGAAAAACGAGAATCCATTATGAAACAGTTAAATGTCGACGTAGCAATTATTGGTGGTGGTACAGCAGGTCTTGGCGCATACCGCGCAGCAAAAGTACACACAGACAGTGTTGTGATGATTGAAGGAGGCCCTTACGGCACGACATGTGCTCGTGTCGGATGCATGCCATCGAAGCTATTAATCGCCGCAGCAGAAAGCGTACATCAAATCGAGAAAGCACCGGGCTTTGGTGTACACCCACAAGGCGAGATTTACATTAACGGTCGTGAAGTAATGGATCGAGTAAAGCGTGAGCGTGACCGCTTTGTAGGCTTTGTGTTGGAAGGCGTTGATGAGATCCCTGCTGAAGATAAAGTGTCGGGTTACGCTAAGTTTACCAACGACAACACATTAATCGTTGATGACCACACTCAAATCACAGCTAAGCGTATTGTGATCGCAACAGGTTCTCGTCCTGCTTACCCAGCGGTATGGAATGAACTCGGCGACCGCTTAGTGATTAACGATGATATGTTCGATTGGGATGACTTGCCAGAATCCGTTGCCGTATTTGGCCCTGGTGTGATTGGTCTTGAATTGGGTCAAGCGCTGCACCGTTTGGGTGTAAATGTGAAGCTATTTGGTCTTGGTGGTCAAGTAGGACCATTGACCGATCCTGAAGTGATGGCGTACGCCGATAAAGCCTTCAAAGAAGAGTTTTACCTTGATGCCGATGTAAAAGTTGAAAGCATGAAGCGCATTACTTCGCCAGAAAATGACGGTGAAGATAAAGTCGAAATCCAATTCATCAACCACTATGGTGAACTAGAAACCTTTATTGTCGATTACGTATTAGCAGCAACAGGTCGCCGTCCAAATGTGGATAAGCTCGCGATTGAAAACACCAATGTGGTATTAGATGAGCGCGGCGTACCAACGGCCGATCACTATACATTGCAAACTTCAGTAGAGAGCATCTTCATCGCAGGTGATGCAAGTAACCAAATTCCATTGCTGCACGAAGCGGCAGACCAAGGTCGTATTGCTGGTGACAACGCAGGCCGTTTCCCAGATATTCGTGCGGGTCTACGTCGCTCACCAATCTCTGCTGTTTTCTCAGACCCGCAGATTGCGATGGTAGGTGAAACCTATAAGCAGTTGGAAGCTCGTCTAGGTACTTGCGGCTGCTTTGCAACTGGTCAAGTATCGTTTGAAAATCAAGGGCGTTCACGCGTGATGCTTCGAAACAAAGGCATTCTGCACGTCTACGGAGAACAAGGTACAGGTCGCTTCTTGGGTGCAGAAATGATGGGGCCAAACGCCGAGCACTTAGCCCACCTACTTGCTTGGGCGCATCAGAATAAAATGACGGTTTCTGACATGTTGGATATGCCGTTTTATCACCCTGTTATTGAAGAAGGCGTTCGTACTGCGCTACGTGACCTGAATGCGAAACTTCACTTAGGTCCAGAGACGATTAAGCACTGCCTAGATTGCGGGCCTGGTTGCTAATACTCACTCTCTTTAGCTCTCACAAAAACAAAAGCCTCGTCATAGACGAGGCTTTCTCATTCCAACTCTATCAGTTCAAAACTGAGCAAAGTGGTTGTTTAAGCAGTCATCATTGCGTAACGGCTAACAAGCACAATGGCAGTAAAACCAATTGTGAAGAAACCACCAGCAAGGCCTAGTGCTACTTTAAGTTCTGTCGACATTATAATTTTTCCTATTGTCAGGCTGACAGCGCACCATACACCAATTACGTACTACACATTTTTAACCAAGTTAATTTTCCATTTTTGGTTCGATAGACACGACATAGAATCCTGACAAAGAGAAACTCAAACATGAGTTAGCCGTTATAATCAGGGACAAATAGATAGTGTGGATAGAACAATGGCTTGTCGAAGTTGCCAAGAGCACTGGTTTTGGAAAAAGATCGGACGTTGCCAACGATGCATGGATCAACTGACGGTACTTTCTGTTTTGTGTTGGATCGTGTGGTGGTTTGCGTTTAAAGATGATCCGCAAAGTATTGAATCGATCGCGCTGATCTTTGCCGGATTTGCATTTAACGGCTTACTGTTTTTGCACCTATGGATGCGCTTTGTGGTTTTGCCGTGGCAGCGCCGTCGTGGAAAAGAAAGTAAGGATGATCATCACTCAGATGACAGATAGAAAAAAGCCCCAAAACCAATACCGGTCTTGGGGCTCTCTTAGATTCTTCTAAGAAAAAGCAGTGGTACTTTAATAGACCGGGCTTCCTCTCAAAGGTTCCAAGTTTTTTTCCAATTTTTTTAGTATTTTCTTAAATACTAATAGAATCATCAACCTAGGCCACGTTACTTTTCTGGATCAATTGTTCGAACAAGTTGATCTCTAGTGCAACTTCGTCACACGCATGCTGACGCGGACACTGATCGCAATCTTTCAGTACTTTCTCAGGCAACAATGACTTCGACGTTGGTAAGAAGCTCTGCTTCATAAAGAATTCTGGCGTACGTGTCAGCACAAAGACTTTCTTGATGGCCATTTGGCGCGCTTTCTCAACCAGATAGTTCACAATTGCACTGCCCTGCCCTTGGCCTTGCCAACCAGCTTCAATACCGAGAGAGCGAATCTCTGCTAGCCCTGAGTCATAGACATACAAAGATGCACAACCGGTTACCTCTCCGTGATGCTCAGCAACCGCGAAGGAGCCAATATCACGTACCAACTCATTGCGTGAGCGTGGTAAGTTTTCACCCATGTTTGCCCAGTATGCCACCATGCCTTCTAGTGTTTCGATGTCAGTTAAACGAGCAGGGCGAACGTTAACTGCTGATGTATCGCGTTGAGACAGACGCTTGTCTGCTTGGTCAACAGCGTAAGCCACTTGTTGAGGAGACACACCACCTAGTGCACAACGTTTCTCAAGACACGAGTCGATGGTTAAGATGTCATACACATCCGCTTCAATCACTTCAGAGAAAGCTTTCAGCTCATCAATCGACAGCTCTTCTAGTGCACATCCTTTGGCAATCGCACCAACGACGGCAACGCCAACGATATGGTGCGCTTCACGGAATGGGATACCTTTCGCTACTAGGTAATCAGCAAGCTCAGTCGAGTTTGCGTAACCTTGCTTCGCGGCTTCTAACGTACGCTCACCATTAACCTTGATGCCATCAAAACACAGTGCTGCCATTTCCATGCAGTCGTTCCATGTATCAAGTGCATCGAACAGGCCTTCTTTGTCTTCCTGCATGTCTTTGTTGTAAGCCAGTGGCAGCGCTTTCACTGTCATCATCATGCCAGCAAGTGCACCATATACACGGCCTGTCTTACCACGAATAAGCTCTAGGGCATCTGGGTTTTTCTTCTGTGGCATCAGAGAAGAACCTGACGTCACCGTATCGGCTAATTCAATAAAGTTAGATTCACCCGAGTTGTAGAAGATCATGTCTTCTGCCAAACGAGATAGGTGCAACATCGAGATAGACGCCACAGACATCAATTCCATCACATGGTCACGGTCAGAAACCGAGTCCAAAGAGTTACGCGTTGCACGGTGGAAACCAAGGTTATGAGCCAACTCTTCACGATCGATTGGATAAGCGGTACCAGCAAGCGCACCCGATCCAAGCGGACAAGTATCCAAACGCTTAAGGGCATCACTCAAACGTGAGTAATCACGTTCAAACATTTCCACGTAAGCCAAACACCAGTGCGCAAACGTCACAGGTTGAGCACGTTGCAAGTGAGTGTAACCAGGAAGAACGGTGCCTTGATGTTGCTTGGCAACACCAACCATCTGAGTTTGAAGGCGATCAAGCGCAATTAACAATTGCTGACCTTGCTGGCGACACCAAAGTTTAAGGTCGGTTGCCACTTGGTCATTACGAGAACGCCCCGTGTGTAGCTTTTTACCTAGGTCACCGACCTTGTTGATCAGTTGCTGCTCGACCCAAGAGTGGATATCTTCAGCGTCTGAGCGCAAGATTTGATGTGGGTCTTCCATCACTTCCAGTTTGAGCTCATTCAGTGCCAGCTCTAGCTTTTGTTGTTCTTCTGCAGATAACACGTCAACAGAAAGCAATGCTTTAGACCACGCAATTGAGCCTACGATGTCTTGCTCAGCCAATCGGTAATCGAAACGCAATGAATCGTTGAAGTCTTTAAATCTGGTGTCTGCCGCTTGGGTAAATCTTCCGCCCCATAATGCCATTGCGTTTCTCCTGATGACTATTGCTTACGCTAACGTGTTCTTCATTAAGTGTTGACCAAATCGGTGGTCATTTGCTCACTTTTTCTCATGTCTCAACGTTACGATAATCACGGATAAAAATAAAGTAGAAATTCAATATTTTTACATATTTATTCATGACTATTTTATCTTTATGCCAATGTGGTCAGCAAAAACGAAAAAGACCTGCCAATAGTGGCAGGTCTCTTATCTTATAAGGTTTTAAATTGGCTTATTTTTTCTGGCTGTTCAGCGCACGAATACGGCTTGATAGCGAGTAGAGACGGATAAAGCCTTCAGCATGGCTTTGGTCATAAACTTCATCTTCACCAAAAGTAGCAAACTCTTCAGAGTACAAACTGTTATCCGAACGTTTTTGCGTTACCGTTGCGTGGCCTTTGTAAAGCTTCACAACCACTTCGCCATTCACGTCTTGCGCGAGCTCTTCAGAAGCCGCAAGGATAGACTTACATAGCGGCGTGAACCAACGACCATCATAAACAAGGTGCGATGCTTTCAGACCAAGCTCCTCACGGAATTCAAATGACGCTTTGTCCAGCACCAGTTGCTCTACAGCACGCAGCGCTTCCATCATGATGGTGCCACCCGGAGTTTCGTAGCAACCACGAGACTTCATACCCACTAGACGGTTTTCGACAATATCGATACGACCAACACCGTGCTTCGCACCTTTTTCGTTTAGGTAAACCAACGCGTTGTATGGTGTCATCGCTTCACCGTCTACCTCAACAACTTCACCTTTCGCTACTTTCAGCGTCACAGTTTCCGCTTCATTCGGTGCTTGCTCTGGATCTACCGTCCAAGCCCAACAATCTTCATTTGGCGCATTCCATGTATCTTCTAGAACGCCACCTTCAGTAGAAATGTGCCATGCGTTCGCATCACGCGAGTAGATCTTAGTAAGAGAAGCCGTACAAGGGATATTGCGCTCTGCTAGGTAATCCAGACATTCTTCACGGCTCACGAGATCCCACTCACGCCAAGGCGCAATAACATGCAGATCTGGTGCTAGCGCTGCAAATGCACCTTCAAAACGTACTTGGTCGTTACCTTTACCGGTACAGCCATGACACAGAGCGTCTGCGCCCACTTTACGTGCGACTTCAACCTGCGCTTTGGCAATGATTGGACGCGCCATTGACGTACCTAGTAGGTATTTACCTTCGTAGTAAGCGCCCGTTTTTAGTGTCGGGTAAATGTAGTCCGCGACCATTTCTTCTTTCAGGTCAGCGATGTAGCACTCAGAAGCACCTGAAGCTTTTGCTTTCGCTTCAATACCTTCTAGTTCTTCGGCACCTTGACCAACATCGGCAACGAAAGCCACCACTTCACAGTCGTAGTTCTCTTTTAACCACGGGATGATTACTGAAGTATCTAGACCGCCTGAGTATGCGACTACCACTTTATTTACGTTCACTTTGCTCATGTTTTTTCTCCAAACTTAACTGGCGCTGCTCTCGGCGGTCAGTGCCAACCACTTCCTAATGTTGAATTCTTTAACTGTTTTGCTTCTGCTTTATTGCGGCAGAAACTGCGTTCCAATACTTTCACCCGCGAATAGCTGGTTCAGTTTCTCTGGGTAACGCCATGTCGCGACTTCGATAGGACGACCAAGATCATTGGCGGCCTCCAAAGCGGCTTTAACTTTGACGATCATGCCGTCGGTGATCACTTGCCCTTTGATCAATGCATCGGCTTCTTGCTCAGATAGCGTTTTGATCAAATGCCCTTTGCCATCGAGTACACCGCTCACATCAGACAGAAGCACTAACTCCGCATCCAATGCTCCGGCCACAGCAACCGCAGCTTGGTCAGCATTCACATTCATCATCTGACCTTTTTCAGTCAGACCAATTGAGCTGATGATCGGCAGTGCACCTGCGTTTAGCACCGCTTGTAATAGGGTTGAATCACCCGGTGATGCTTTGCCTACAGCGCCTAGCTCTGGGTCAAGTTCTTCAACATGACATAACCCACCATCAGCGAGACTAAGACCTACAGCGTTTAGACCATCCGCAATCGCTTGACCTTGAAGCAATTTGTTTGCTGTGCCTGCAAGCGCGCCTGCAATCACAGGAATTTGCTCATAAGGCGTCACGCGAAGACCGTTTTTCTTTACGGTTTCAAGCTGAAGCTTTGCCATCAACTCATCAACTAGGTAGCCACCGCCATGAACGATGGCGATTTGTCGCTGTGCCGACTTTTGGTAAGCCGCAATGGCGCCAAACAGTTGGCTTAAGGTTTGAGTGCAAGATAGAGCTGCACCACCGAGCTTAATGACTAAAGGAGCTTGATTGGTTTGCGTCATCGCATTTCCCTCTTTCAACGACTACAGCAACGCTGTCAGTTCTGGGTAACCGTAATGAATATTGAGACATTGCATCGCTTGACTCGATGCACCTTTAAGTAGGTTGTCGATCGCCGAAATCACAATGATGTGTTCGCCTTGTACCTTCCATCCGATATCACAGAAAGGGGTATTTTCGACATCCTGAATACGTGGAATACCATCACCTTTAAGACGAACCGCAGGCTTGCCTTGGTAAGCTTGTTCAAACGCTTTCACCACCTGTGCTTCCGTCACGCCTTGCGACAGTTTCATGGTGATCGTGGCAAGAATGCCGCGTTTGAAGTTGCCTAGATGCGGAGTAAATATCACATCGCAACCTAAATGCTGAGCAACCTCTGGTTGGTGACGATGGTTAAAGACACCGTAAGGTTGCAAGCTCACTTCGCAGAAGCTGTTAACCATGGAAGCTTTCCGCCCTGCACCTGATACACCACTGGTTGCGTTAATCACAGGCCATTGGTTGGTATCCAGTAATGCGTGTTCTAATAAAGGTTTGATTGCAAGCTGTGAAGCGGTTGGGTAGCAACCTGCCACTGCAATCAAAGGAGTGGTTTTTATTGATTCTTGGTTCCACTCTGCTAAGCCGTATGCTGCTTTATCTAGCCAGTTGTTATATTGATGTTCGAAGCCATAAAAGGTGTTGTAGAAGCCTTCGCTTTTCACACGAAATGCACCCGATAAATCGAATACCTGACATCCCGCCTCTAGGAAAATTGGGGCTAGGTCGTGACTCACTTCATGGGCCGTTGCCAGAAAGACCACTTCTGACGCTTGAGCAACCTGCTCAGGGTCAGTCAGCGGCGAAACTGGCATATCAATCACACCCGCTAACTTGCCGTGCAATTGAGCAATATTCTTTCCTGCATCTACGCTATTGGCGGAAACGTATAAACCTGATAGCTTGAGTTCAGGGTGTTTGTTGACCATTAAAGCCAACTCTGCGCCGGTGTAGCCGCTGGCTCCGATAATCGTGGTTTTTAGCATTACATGACATCCATATACTTAAGGCTCAAAGTGATTATTCATATTTAATTTTTGCTTTATTTTGATTTTTTATTCAATAAATATGATTTAATATGTGTTTTACATTTTTGTGCTCTGTCTGTCAACAGGAGAATTGAAGAATCCATGCAATTACCAAGTTTTCTAGAGGTCTATGAAGGACTGATCAGTACCTCTTCGATAAGCTCAACCGATCCAAGTTGGGATCAAGGCAATGCCAAAGTGATCGAGAAGCTGGCATCTTGGTTTAAAGATCTTGGCTTTAGTGTTGAAGTGATCGAAGTGGAACCAGGCAAACACAATATGATCGCACGTATGGGTGACGGTGAAGGCGGCTTACTTCTCGCAGGCCACAGTGATACCGTGCCATTTGATGAAGGGCGCTGGAGTTTTGATCCACATAAGCTGACCGAGAAAGACAACCGCTTTTACGGTTTAGGTACGGCGGATATGAAAGGCTTCTTTGCCTTTATTTATGAAGCGGTAAAGAAAGTCGACTGGAGTAAGCAGACCAAGCCGCTTTATGTGTTGGCGACCTGTGATGAAGAAACCACTATGCTAGGTGCGCGTCATTTCACTGAGAACGCGCCGTTTAAACCGGATTACTGCATCATTGGTGAACCTACTAGCCTAGTGCCTATTCGTGGTCACAAAGGACATGTGGCAAATGCTATTCGCGTAACGGGTAAATCTGGTCACTCATCGGATCCAGCACTTGGTGTCAACGCCATTGAAATCATGCATGAGGTCATGTTTGCCATGATGCAACTGCGTGACAAGCTAGTGAAAGAGTACCACCATCCGGGTTTTGCCATTCCGAGCCCTACCCTAAACCTTGGTCATATTCATGGCGGTGACAGTGCAAACCGTATTTGCGGTTGTTGTGAACTGCATTATGACGTGCGTCCTCTTCCTGGTATTAGCCTTGATGGTTTAGAGAACATGCTGCGCGGAGCCTTGAAAGAAGTCGAAGCGAAATGGCCAGGGCGATTAGAAATTATTCCCCTGCACGAGCCAATTCCGGGTTACGAATGTCAACACGATCACCCATTTATCGGTGGTGTTGAAGAGATCTGCCAAACCAGTTCAGAAACCGTTAACTACTGTACTGAAGCACCATTTCTTCAACAGTTGTGCCCAACCTTAGTTCTTGGTCCTGGCTCTATTGACCAAGCCCACCAACCAGATGAATTCCTCTCTTTCGACTTTATTGACCCAACTATCGATGTGCTGTCACGTGCGATGGTGAAATATTGTTGTTAGTCGCATTCTGTACTTTCCTGACAATGCAGCTCGATTGGGCTGCATTTTGTTATCTACGCCACTCATCTTCTAGCACGCTATATCCTTCTTTTAGTGAGCGATTTTGTAATTAATTTTCACTTCAAGCGGTATAAGCTGACCTAATTTTGCTCTAAATCAGGAGAGCAGTGGAATAATTGCAAACTTACTCTGCTTTATTTGACTAGAACTGGTGGTTTTCGCTAGATTGGAGTCTTAACAAGGACAATGGATGTAGTTTTTTTACGAGGCAGGATGACAATGAACGAGAAATACGCCGCACTCAAAAGTAATGTGCGCATGTTGGGCCACCTTCTGGGTAACACAATTCGTGATGCTCATGGCGAAGAAATCTTCGAGAAAGTGGAAACCATTCGTAAATTATCCAAATCGGCTCAAGCTGGGAATAATGCTGACAGAGACAGCTTAATAGAAGAAATTAAAAGCCTACCAGATGAGCAATTAACGCCCGTGACCCGTGCGTTCAACCAATTTCTAAACCTGACCAATATTGCTGAGCAATACCACACCATTTCACGCCATTGTGAAGAGCACATCTGCGAGCCTGACGCAATTAACTCGCTGTTCTCAAAGCTAGTGCAAAATGATGTGAGCAAGCTAGACACGGCACAAGCGGTTCGCGACCTGAACATTGAATTGGTTCTAACTGCGCACCCAACCGAAATCACTCGTCGCACCATGATCAACAAACTGGTGAAGATCAACGAGTGCCTATCTAAGCTAGAGCTGAGCGATCTCTCTTTCAAAGAGCGTAAAAAAACTGAACGTCGCCTTGAGCAACTTATCGTTCAAAGCTGGCACTCTGACGTTATCCGTCAGCAGCGCCCAACGCCTCTTGATGAAGCCAAGTGGGGCTTTGCGGTTGTAGAGAACTCACTATGGGAAGCAGTACCTGACTTCCTACGTGAAATGAACGACCGTCTAAAATCATACCTTGGCGAAGGTCTACCAATTGATGCCCGCCCTGTGCACTTCTCATCTTGGATGGGTGGTGACCGTGACGGTAACCCATTTGTAACCCACAGCGTGACTCGTGAAGTACTGCTTCTGTCTCGCTGGAAAGCGGCAGACCTATACCTCAATGACATCAACGAACTGATCAGCGAACTGTCGATGACAGTGTGCAACGACAAAGTTCGTGAGCTTGCCGGTGATGATCAGCACGAACCATACCGTGCGATCCTAAAACAGCTTCGTTCACTATTGAACGAAACGAAAGACATTCTAGACGCGAAAGTTCATGGCCAGAAACTGGCAGTCAAAGCGCCACTGCAAAAAGTAGAGCAGCTTTGGGAACCACTCTACGCGTGTTACCAATCACTAAACGAATGTGGCATGGGCGTGATTGCTAACGGCTCACTGCTGGATACACTACGCCGTGTTAAAGCATTCGGTATTCACCTAGTTCGTCTCGATATCCGTCAAGAAAGTACTCGTCATGCCGACGTTCTATCTGAACTGACTCGTTACCTAGGTATTGGTGACTACGAGCAGTGGAGCGAGCAAGATAAGGTAGCTTTCCTAACTAACGAACTTGCATCTAAACGCCCTCTTCTACCTCGTGACTGGGAACCATCAGAGCCAGTTAAAGAGGTTTTGGATACCTGTAAGATTGTTGCAGCACAACCTCGTGAAGCATTCGGTGCTTACGTTATCTCAATGGCGCGTACCGCTTCTGATGTACTTGCCGTACACCTACTGCTACAGGAAGCAGGCTGTCCTTACCGCATGGACGTATGTCCTCTGTTCGAAACGCTAGACGATTTGAACAACGCGGAAGCGGTAATCAAACAGCTGATGGGCATCGACCTATACCGCGGCTTTATCCAAAACCACCAAATGGTGATGATCGGCTACTCTGATTCTGCAAAAGATGCGGGCGTAATGTCAGCAGGCTGGGCTCAATACCACGCGATGGATTCACTGGTTAAGGTTGCAGAAGAAGAAGGCGTAGAACTTACACTGTTCCACGGTCGTGGCGGTACGATTGGTCGTGGTGGTGCGCCTGCTCATGCAGCACTACTGTCTCAACCACCTAAGAGTCTGAAAGGCGGCCTGCGCGTAACAGAGCAAGGTGAGATGATCCGCTTTAAACTAGGTCTACCTGATGTTGCCGTTAACAGTTTCAACCTGTACGCGAGTGCAATCCTTGAAGCGAACCTACTGCCACCACCAGAGCCTAAACAAGAGTGGCGCGACCTAATGGACGTGCTGTCTGAAGTGAGCTGTGAAGCCTACCGTAGCGTCGTTCGTGGCGAGCCGGACTTCGTACCTTACTTCCGCCAAGCAACACCTGAGCTTGAGCTAGGTAAACTGCCTCTAGGCTCTCGCCCTGCAAAGCGTAATCCAAACGGTGGCGTAGAAAGCTTGCGTGCGATTCCATGGATCTTCTCTTGGAGCCAAAACCGCTTGGTTCTACCTGCATGGCTAGGTGCTGGTGAAGCAATTCAATACTCGGTAGACAAAGGTCATCAGGCGCTACTGGAAGAGATGTGTCGTGAATGGCCATTCTTCTCAACTCGCCTAGGCATGCTTGAGATGGTGTACACCAAGTGCAACATGGAAATCTCTCGTTACTATGATCAACGCCTAGTTGAGACGCCACTTCAGCCATTGGGTGACCGACTGCGTGAACAGCTTCAACGTGATATTAAGTCCGTACTGAACGTAGAGAACAACGAGAACCTGATGCAAAGCGACCCTTGGGGCCAAGAATCAATCCGCCTACGTAACATCTACGTAGAGCCATTGAACATGCTTCAAGCGGAGTTGCTATACCGTACTCGTCAAACAGAAGAAGCTTCTGCAAATCTAGAAGAAGCATTGATGGTGACAATTGCTGGTATTGCCGCTGGTATGCGTAACACAGGTTAACTTAGCTACGCTAAAAGCATTAAAAGGCTGAGCTCTTGCTCAGCCTTTATTACTAATCACCAATCACTTCTACTATTTGAGCAATACGCAACCAGCTCATTAATCCAAAAAGAAAACAAAAAGTCTCTTAAAAACAAAATAAATCACTACACAAAAACACTATTGAGTATTTTATTAGTTTTTTTGGGTAATTTTGTCCTACTATTCCACTTCATGCTTATTATTTATATACTACTTGCCTGCTGGAAGCTCACAAGTCCAATCAAATAAGCTCCAGCTCGATGGAAACATCCATCACTCTAGGTGATAAACGGCTTTAAGGTGACAGGACCAACATTGTTGGTGCTATTTACACATAAAAAACTCAAGCGCCAATAAGAGCGCAACTGAAAGTGTAGATAGCTTGTTTACAAGTTTATTGACCATTTGGATTGAAGACATGTCATTACCACACGTAATTTTAACTGTACTTAGCACTCGCGACGCTACCGGTTACGACATCACTAAAGAATTCTCAGCTAGCATCGGTTACTTCTGGAAAGCAAGCCACCAACAAGTTTATCGTGAACTTAATAAAATGGCTGAGAAAGAACTGGTTACTTGCGTATTAGAACCTCAAGAAGGCAAACCAGACCGTAAGGTATACTCAATCACTGACGCTGGTCGTAGCGCTCTGGGCGAGTGGTTTGATCAACCAACTGCACACCCAACAGTACGTGATGAGTTCTCTGCAAAGCTAATGGCTTGTGCAGTGCAACCAGCGACGCCGTTCCGCGATCAACTTTCTGAGCTTGTAGAAGAGTCTCGCAAACTGGTTTCTCACTACAAAGAGATTGAAGCAGCGTACTACGCAACGCCATCAACACTAGACAAACAAGCGCGTCTTGAGCGTCTAACACTTCGTCGCAACTTAATGCTACGTGAAGCGTGGATTAACTGGGCAGAAGAAGTGCTAACAGAACTTGAAGTGATCGGCTAATTCGTCACTTTAAATGAAACGAAAAAGGCTTGCCGATGGGCAAGCCTTTTGTTTATTTAGGAAAAGCGTATTAAGCGCTTACTGCAACTTGTGGACGAACACCTAGAGTGTGGCAAAGTGCATAAGTCATCTCTGCACGGTTCAATGTGTAGAAGTGAAAATCTTTTACACCTTCACGGCTTAATACACGAACCATATCAATCGCTTGGCTTGCACCCACGAGCTGACGCGTCACTGGGTCATCATCTAGGCCTTCAAACTGCTTACTCATCCAGCCTGGTACTTTCACATTGTTCTGCGCCGCAAAGCGAGAGGCTTGTTTGAAGTTAGAAACTGGCAAAATACCTGGGACAATTTCAACATCAATTCCTGCCGCGACACAGCGGTCACGGAAGCGTAGGTAAGACTCCACATCGAAGAAGAATTGGGTAATTGCACGGTTTGCACCTGCATCTACCTTACGCTTTAGGTTAAGCAGATCTGATTGAGCGCTTTTCGCTTCTGGGTGAACTTCTGGGAAAGCGGCTACTGAAATATCGAAATCATGGCGCGCTTTAAGCAACTCTACCAAGTCCGAAGCGTACATATCTGGCGCACCGCCACCTGGTGGAATGTCACCACGTAGGGCAACAATGTTCTTGATACCGTTATTCCAATAGTCATCTGCAATGTTGATGAGTTCATCACGAGATGCATCGATACAAGTTAAGTGAGGCGCAGCCACAAGACCTGTCGCCGCTTTGATTTCTTTAATGATGGAATGGGTTCTATCACGTTCACCTGAGTTGGCACCGTACGTAACAGATACAAATTTTGGTTGAAGGGTTTTAAGGCGGTGTACTGAGTTCCACAGTGTTTCTTCCATCTTCTCACTGCTTGGTGGAAAAAACTCAAATGAGACGTTGATATTGTCTGATAGTTCAGCGATATTCTGGTTTAAGGCATCGATGTGCCCTGCATGCGTGTATCCCATCTTACTCTCCCTGTGGCAACTCCACCACGAAATCAAAATTCCTTAAATCGCCGTTTAGACGTCTATATGTCTACAGAATGTATTGAATGCGATTTAATGTCAACCTTGTGATTATGAATTTTTCTCAAGTTCATGATGAGGATAGTTCAAGTTCCTGTATGACCAATCCTTAGCCAAAACGACCAATCCAGTATGGCATTATCCAAATAATAAAAAACCCCGGAGACAGTCCGAGGTTTTGTTGTCGTTCGCAAAAATGCTTCAGCGAGATTTAGAACAAGCCCGCTAGGCGGTTAAGGTCCGATTGAATCGCACCAGCCGTTACTTCGCGCCCCGCACCAGGGCCGCGAATCACCAAAGGGTTGTCTTTGTACCACTTACTCTCAATGGCAAAGATGTTGTCGCACGGCAACAAGTTCGCTAATGCGTGTTCACGTGACAACGCTTCTACACCCACCGTTGCTTTACCATTGCGTTCTAGGCGTGCGACGTAACGTAGCACCTGGTCGTTTCTCTGCGCCTTGGTCAAACGCTCTTGAAGAATCTCGCTGAGAATATCACCTTGGTCGAAGAAAGCATCAATGCTCAAATCACGTAATTCCTCAGGAACGAGTGACTCAACCTTCACGCTCTCAGGTTCAATATTTAAACCAGACTCACGAGCTAAGATAACCAGCTTGCGCATCACGTCAGAGCCATCTAAATCGGAGCGAGGATCAGGCTCAGTCAAACCTTGTTGCCATGCCAAGTCGACAAGCTCCGCAAAAGGTACCGAACCGTCAAACTGTTGGAATAGCCACGATAACGTACCCGAGAAAATGCCTGATAGTGCAACAATATCGTCGCCACTTTCACGTAAATCTCGAACCGTATGGTTTATCGGTAGCCCAGCCCCCACTGTCGCGTTGTAAAGCCAATGACGACCGATCTTCGCAAAAGCATCTTGCACTTGATGGTAGTATTGGCTGTCTGCTGCCCCCGCCACTTTGTTTGCAGAGATCAAGTGAATACCTTGCTGTGCGATGTCAACATAACGGGCAGCGAGCTCCTTGCTTGCCGTAACATCAAGCACGACCGCTTCATCGTAATTTTGCAGAGCGCCCAGTTTATTGAGCCAGTGACCGTCATTCTCAATGCTTTCATCATCGAAGCGCTGGGCAACCGTTGCTGCATTAATGCCGTTTTCATCGAACCAGTAAGTCTGGCTGTCTACAACGGCCACTAAATCAAAGCTCATGCCGTGGCGTTTTTCGAGCTCTTCTTTTTGCTCAGAAAACAACGATAACCAACTTGAACCAATGTTACCTTTACCACACAAGGCCACCGCTACGCGCTTCTGCGCTTGAAACAGCTGGCTATGAATACGTTGAACTAACTCTTCGACTTCTGCACGGCGTAGTACAGCGACCAAGCTCAAGCCAGATTCCGTCTCTGAGATAAACTCAACAGGCGCATGCTTAAGTTGCTGGTAAAAACCAAAGCAGTGGTTTGCGTTTTTCGTCACACCAGCGCCAACGGCAGCTAGCAATGAATACCCTTCTTTCAGTTTGATTTCCGCTTCAACGGCAAGCTCTTGTAGATAAGTTAATGCGCCGCCAGCAATCTCTGCCGTGTACGCCAAACGCAAGGTTTGCTGATCCTCTTGCGCTTCAAATGCTAGTGGCTCCAATTGAGCGCGCTTTAACGCTTGCAGCACTTCTTTCTGTGCTCGCTCAAAATCATGGCCATGCACAAATGAAAGTTGCACCATTAGTACTTCATCAAGGGAAGTAATGATCTTCGCACCACGACCCGAGGCTAATACACGTTCAATACGCGTTGAGCCAGATTCTGGTTGATAGCTGCACTTTAGGTTCAAATCCATCGCACTTTGAGCAACAGGCTGAAGCGTACGGCTGTGCAGTACTGGGGCTGCTAAACGAGCAAGTTCACTCGCCTCATCTAAACGCAGCAGAGGTAACAGGCATGCATCCGACACCAAACGCGGGTCTGCGCTATACACACCAGCGACATCACTCCAGATTGTCACGGTATTTACTTCCGCCAACGCACCAATCACAGTGGCTGAGTAATCTGAACCATTGCGACCTAACAGAACGGTTTCACCCGCATTATTCTGCGCCATGAAACCCGTAATGATGACGCGCTTATGGTTATGTTGAGTTAACGCTTCTTTAATAAGAGCATAAGAACGAGCACGATCGACTTCTGGCTGCGTACCTGCTTCTGCGCGCAAAAAGGCACGTGAGTCTTGAGCGACTGCTGGCAAGTCTTGCTGAGATAATAATGCGGCTAGCAATCGGGAAGACCAGACTTCACCATGCCCAAGTACTGCGGCTTTTTGTGCTTCTGTTAGCGGAGCTGTCAACTCAGCTAAGGTACTGAATTCATCTTGAAGTGAAGCAAGCACCTGCGCTTGGGCTTCTCCTTCTAACAAAGCTTCAACTAACTCTGTCTGGAACTGACGTAAGTTTTGCAGCGCTTCGTGTGCGATGCGGCCGTCTTTGTCCAACCCTTCCAAAAATTCAATCAAGCGGTTAGTGGTTTTGCCTGCTGCGGACACCACCACTAAATCATTTTCTGATGAATACTCTTTAAGGATCCCCACGACGCGTTGGTAACACTCTGGGTTTGCTAAGCTGCTACCACCAAATTTATGCAGCTGACGTTGTACACTCATGACCTTTTCTCTCCCAATTACTGTGCTGCTTTCGCGAACGCTTGCTCAAGATCAGCAATCAGATCTTGCGCATCTTCTAAGCCAACTGATAAACGCAGTAACTGTTGAGAAACGCCTGCTTCAGCCAGAGCTTCTTCACCCATCGCACGATGCGTCATTGAAGCAGGGTGACAAATCAAGCTTTCTACACCACCTAGCGACTCAGCAAGGGAGAACAGGTCAAGCTCTTTAACAAACACTTTTAATTGCTCAAACGAACCGGTAAATTCAAAGCTCAGCATAGAGCCAAAGCCTGATTGTTGTTTTTTCGCGATGTCATGACCCGGATGCTCTGGCAGACTCGGATGATAAATCTTCGCTACCAAAGATTGTGTTTGCAGATACGCCAACACTTGCTGAGAACTTTCTTCATGGACTCGCATTCGCGCACCCAGCGTGCGAATTCCACGGAGCGTCATATAACTGTCGAATGGCGTACCCGTAGCGCCAATGCAGTTACCCCACCATGCTAATTCTTCAGCATGCTCTTCGCTCTTGGTGATCACCACACCACCAATCACGTCAGAGTGACCATTAATGTATTTCGTCGTTGAGTGGATAACAAAATCCGCACCAAGCTCCAAAGGCTTTTGGTACACAGGTGTCAAAAAGGTATTGTCCACTGCGACTAAAGCGCCGACTTGTTTTGCTTTCTCACACACAGCCGCAATATCAACAACGCGTACGAGCGGGTTTGATGGTGTCTCTAACAAGATAAGCTTTGGCTTTTTCGCAATCGCCGCATCCAACGCTTGCTGATCCGATTGGTCAACAAACTGCACTTTAAAGTCGCCTTTGTTAGCACGAGTATTGAACAAACGGTAAGTACCGCCGTAGCAATCATGCGGCGCGACAATTAAGTCATCAGGTCCAAGAAACGCCGATACCCAAAGGTTCAATGCAGAAGTCCCGCAGTTAGTGACAACCGCGCCTTTGCCTGATTCAAGCTCATACAGTGCTTTTTCTAACAAGCCTCGGTTTGGGTTACCAGAACGGGTGTAATCGTATTGTGGAACTTCGCCAAACGCAGGGAAGCCGTAGTTAGTAGAAAGGTAGATTGGTGGTACAACAGCGTGATATTGACTGTCTGACTCGATACCAGTGCGTACAGCAATGGTCGCAGGCTTACGGGTGCTCATGGGTGTATCCTTTCACGGGTGGTGACATCTAAATGGGAATGCGCTATATCTAGCTTGTATTGCTCAATTGATTAACACTCTTCCCTAACTATTAACCTCACTTTACTTGTCTAAAAATGAGACGTCAACACTTCTAGACGTCTATATGTCTTTGCTTATGGCAGTAAATGCAGCTAAAATCAGCACCTATATTTATTTCTCTAACTTATTACATTAATGAAGGTGCGCAATGGCTGACTGGAATGGCGAATACATTAGCCCGTATGCTGAGCACGGTAAAAAAAGCGAACAAGTAAAAAAAATTACCGTCTCTATCCCGCTAAAAGTTTTAAAAGTGCTGACTGATGAGCGAACTCGCCGCCAGATCAACAACTTACGCCATGCGACTAACAGTGAACTACTATGTGAAGCGTTCCTACATGCTTACACAGGTCAACCACTGCCAACAGATGAAGACCTTCGTAAAGACCGTCCAGATGATATTCCGACGGAAGCGAAAGCACTGATGACAGCAATGGGCATCGAATTCGAAGCGTTTGACGAAGAATAATTGCTTACAAATTCGTCAAGATGAGAACCTGCACCGGGGGCAGTTTCAAACCAAACGAAAAAGGGACGCACTGGCGTCCCTTTTGTTTATCTGAAGCGTCTACTCTACTAATTACTCAGCCATGTAGTTTTCAGGCATTTCAATACGCGCCACACCTGAATCAACTGCAGCTTGTGCTACTGCTTTTGCTACGCGTGGTAATAGACGTGGGTCCATTGGCTTTGGAATGATGTAGTCAGAGCCAAACTCTAGCTTGTCTACACCTGCCGCCTTCAATACAGCTTCTGGAACTGGCTCTTTTGCCAATTCACGAATCGCATCAACTGCCGCTAGCTTCATTTCATCATTAATCTCGCTTGCACGTACATCTAACGCACCACGGAAAATGAATGGGAAGCAAAGTACGTTGTTTACTTGGTTCGGGTAGTCGCTACGACCAGTACCCATGATCAAATCGTCACGCACTTCGTGAGCCAATTCTGGTTTGATTTCTGGGTCTGGGTTTGAACATGCGAACACCACTGGTTTATCTGCCATTAGCTTCAATGCTTCTGCAGGTAGTAAGTTTGGACCCGATACACCCAAGAACAGATCCGCACCTTCAATAACATCTTCTAACGTGCGCTTGTCAGTGTTGTTTGCGAATAGTTGTTTGTATTCGTTTAGGTCGTCACGACGTGTATGGATCACCCCTTTACGATCCAGCATGTAGATCTTCTCGCGCATTGCGCCACATTTGATCAACAGCTCCATACATGCCACAGCCGCAGCACCCGCACCAAGACAAACGATGGTTGATTCTTCTAACTTCTTACCTTGCAGCTCGATTGCATTCAACATACCTGCTGCCGTTACGATCGCTGTACCGTGTTGATCGTCGTGGAATACTGGTACGTCACAACGTTCAATCAGACGCTTTTCAATCTCAAAACAATCTGGTGCTTTGATATCTTCTAAGTTAATACCACCGAATGTATCAGCAATGTTTGCTACTGTGTCGACAAATTCGTCGATCGTGCGGTGTTTTACTTCGATATCAATTGAGTCTAAACCAGCAAAGCGTTTGAACAATAGCGCTTTACCTTCCATTACTGGTTTAGAAGCTAGTGGGCCAAGGTTACCAAGACCAAGAATAGCCGTGCCGTTAGAAATAACCGCAACCATGTTGCCCTTCGCTGTGTACTTATACACGTTGTCAGCGTTTTGTGCGATTTCACGTACAGGCTCTGCAACACCAGGGCTGTATGCAAGAGCAAGATCATTTGCAGTTTCAGCAGGCTTAGTCAACTCTACTGCAATTTTTCCTGGAGTTGGGTATGCATGGTAATCCAATGCTTGTTGGCGGCGTTCTTCTTCTGGGGTGACTTCTTGGCGATTGTCTTCAGACATGGATCGTTTCTCTTTTGTTATTTTTTCGGTAAGGGGGAATAAATTCTAAAGGATAGAAGTCAATCTTCATAGGCTAGATTGCGAGCGATATCCTTAAAAAGGCCGATAATAAAAGAGATTAGACCAGATATTAGTGATGAGCACCTAGTTTACAGGTCAGGTGCTCTTTGAATCACTTCGTTCAGATGAGAAAACAGCGTTATCTTCTCACTCTTCGTCAACGTACTGTGCTTGCAGATAATTCTCTATGCCGGACATTTCGATCAAGCCAAGTTGTGTCTCAAGCCAATCAACATGCTCTTCTTCATCCTCTAAGATCTCTTGGAAAAGATCTCGAGATACGTAATCACGAACGTCTTCAGCATAAGCAATCGCATCTTTTAAATCGGGAATCGCGGCCATCTCGAGCTTTAAGTCGCACTCAAGCATTTCTTTGGTATCTTCTCCAATCATTAGCTTACCGAGATCCTGTAAGTTAGGTAGCCCTTCTAAAAACAAGATACGTTCGATCAGATGATCAGCGTGCTTCATTTCATCAATCGATTCGTGGTACTCCTTGTCAGCAAGATGCTTTAAGCCCCAGTCTTTATACATTCGAGCATGAAGGAAATATTGATTGATAGCGACGAGCTCGTTGCCGAGCACTTTATTGAGATGTTGGATTATGATTGGATCGCCTTTCATGACAAAGCCCTCCTCTTTGGCTTCATTTAAATGTAGAAGCAAATGAGAAGGTGTCAAAAAGCCCTAACTAATAATTAGCTAGCTTGTTTCAGTGTTAAGTATTCCGTTTCAGCTAAAATTTCTTTTGCTTGCTTGATGCACTTGCCACATTGGCTACCTAGAGCAGTACATCGTTTGATTCCTTTAATGTCGGTTACGCCTTCATCTATCGCCAACTTCCTAATTTTCTTGTCAGAGACACCATGGCAAAGACAAACGTACATATTCAAAACCTTTAAATTTTACTTTGGTATGAAATATAAACAAGAATCGTTCTTGTTACCAGTTGTATTAAGGCGAATTACAGAACGTTTTGTTATAACGGTCTGGACCGTTTTGGCAGTTTTCAGTGACTTAGCAGATAGCTAAAAAGAAGAGAAAATCGAGTAGAACTAAGATCATGTTTTTAAGGAACAAAAAGCATGATTAAGAATGACGGGCTTATAACCATATTGAAAAGAGGAATAGCAGGTATAAAAAAGGGAAGCCTTAGCTTCCCTTTTTCTAGCGCTTTCTTCAAAAAGAAGAAGAGTGCAAGATTACGATTAATTCAGTAAGAATTAGTCGAAGATCTTAGCAACAACACCAGCACCTACAGTACGGCCACCTTCACGGATAGCGAAACGTAGACCTTCGTCCATAGCGATTGGAGCGATTAGCTCAACTTGCATTTGGATGTTGTCGCCTGGCATTACCATTTCTACGCCTTCTGGTAGAGAGATGTCACCAGTTACGTCAGTTGTACGGAAGTAGAACTGTGGACGGTAGCCTTTGA
>NZ_LNRB01000027.1:0-46941 GCF_001557945.1 Vibrio sp. CUB2
CGAAGAGCCGTATCAAAGATACAGACTTCGCGAAAGAAACGACTCAAATGACCAAGTCACAAATTCTATCGCAAGCGTCAAGCTCAATCCTTGCGCAAGCGAAACAAGCGCCTAACTCAGCGCTAAGCCTACTAGGTTAATCAACCTAATACGACGCGATACAAAAGCCAGGCTCACCCCTGGCTTTTTGCTTATTCAAATCACGCATTAGGTACACCGAATAGGGCAGGTGACAAGGAGTTCGTATCGATTAGATGGTCTCTTTAAATACCAATGTCACTGCGATGATGACGCAGCGGCACCTCAGTCATGCGGCTGAGCAAAACATAGAGTCTCAGCGAAACCTCACCTCGGGTTATCGGATTAACTCCGCCAGTGATGACGCTGCAGGTCTGCAAATCTCCAATACTCTTAATGTTCAAGCAAGAGGGCTTGATGTCGCCTTGAGAAATGCGCACGATGCGTATTCGGTGGCACAAACTGCAGAAGGCGCTTTGCATGAGAGCAGTGATATATTGCAACGCTTGCGCTCTCTGGGGCTTCAAGCGGCAAACGGCAGTAATGACTCAAGTGATCGACAAAGTATTCAATACGAGGTCGTAGCGCTGCAAGATGAGCTTGATCGCGTCGCGATCACGACGACATTTGCAGATAAAAACCTATTTGATGGCTCTTACGGCTCGCAAAGCTTCCATATTGGTGCGAATGCCAACTCTATCTCTCTGACACTGCGAAATATGCGCAGTCACATCCCGGAGATGGGAGGTCAGCATTATGTTGGTGATGCAGTCGATAAAGATTGGCGAGTCACTAAAGATAATCAAACCCTTAAATTTGAATACCAAGACAGTAAAGGGCAAACCCAAACAGAATCTATTGGGCTCAAGCTAGGAGATCGCATCGAGCAAGTTGCTACTTATATCAATGCGCAGCAATCGATAGTGAGTGCCTCAGTGACTGAAAACAATGAACTGCAATTCTTTGCCTCTACGCTGAATGCACCTGAAGGTGTAACGTTAGAGGGCAGTTTAGCGGATGAGCTTGACGTTAGTGCTGGTGGTTTAGTCACAATGGACGACATCGATATGTCGACTGTTGGCGGGGCACAGCTTTCAATTGGAGTGATTGACGCGGCAATTAAGTATGTTGATTCGCATCGAAGTGAAATAGGTGGCTTCCAAAACCGGGTTAGTGGCACGATGGATAACCTTAATACGGTGAACCGGAGTGTGACTGAATCTAAAGGGCGGATACGCGATACGGATTTTGCTCGAGAATCGACGGAGATGGTGCGTTCGCAAGTGTTGCAAGACGCGACTACCGCATTGTTAGCCCAAGCGAAGCAGAGACCGACCTCGGCACTTGGCTTGCTCAGTTAAATGGGTTGCAGCGATGAACATCGCTCAGGAACAAAAGTTTTCAGGTAATAAAAAACGCTGCCAATGGCAGCGTTTTTTTCGTGTTGGGCTAAGTAAAAAAATTACTTAGTTACACGTAGAACTGGAGTTTCACCAACAGTAACAGAACCAGAAAGCTTGTTCAGCTCTTTGATTTCGTCCATGTTAGAGATAACAACTGGAGTTAGCGTTGATTTCGCTTTCTCTTCTAGAAGAGCTAGGTCGAATTCAATTACAGTGTCGCCAGCTTTAACAGTTTGACCTTCTTCAGCGATACGCTTGAAGCCTTCGCCTTTAAGTTCAACAGTATCGATACCGAAGTGAACGAAAAGCTCAACACCGTCGTCAGACTCGATAGAGAACGCGTGGTTCGTTTCGAAGATCTTACCGATAGTACCGTTTACAGGAGCTACCATTTTGTTACCAGCAGGTTTGATAGCAATACCATCACCAACGATTTTCTCAGCGAAAACAACATCTGGCACATCTTCGATGTTCACGATCTCACCAGAAAGTGGTGCGATGATTTCGATTGCACCTGCGTCAGCGCTGTCGTCAGATACTAGCTTCTTAAGTTTGTCAAACAGACCCATTGTGTCATGCTCCTAACGTTTTATTTAATTCTGTCGAATTATAGTATACCAATCTTTCGAGATAGACGACTTTTTTTAACCGCCTATCTCATTGGAATTAGTTGATTATTGAGTTTTCTCTGCAATGAACTTTTCTACAACTGCTTCGATTTCTGCTGCTGTTGGTAGAGAAAGTGCTTCTTCAGCCATTGCTTTCACTTCTGCGAAGTTAGAGTTACGGATAACTTTCTTAACTTTAGGGATAGAGATACCGCTCATTGAGAACTCGTCTAGACCCATACCTAGAAGTAGAAGTGTTGCACGCTCATCACCTGCTAGCTCACCACACATACCAGTCCACTTACCTTCAGCGTGAGAAGCGTCGATAACTTGCTTGATCACAGTAAGTACAGCTGGTGATAGTGGGTTGTATAGGTGAGAAATCATCTCGTTACCACGGTCAACCGCTAGTGTGTACTGAGTTAGGTCGTTTGTACCGATAGAGAAGAAAGCAACTTCCTTCGCTAGGTGGTGTGCGATAGCTGCTGCAGCTGGAGTCTCAACCATTACACCGATTTCGATGTTTTCGTCGAATGCATGACCTTCAGCGCGTAGTTCTGCTTTGTACTCTTCGATCGCTTTCTTAAGCTCACGGATTTCTTCAACAGAGATGATCATTGGGAACATGATACGTAGTTTACCGTGTGCAGATGCACGTAGGATACCACGTAGCTGGTCACGTAGGATTTCACGACGATCCAAGCTGATACGTACTGCACGCCAGCCTAGGAACGGGTTCATCTCTTTTGGAAGATCCATGTATGGAAGATCTTTGTCGCCGCCGATGTCCATAGTACGGATGATCACAGACTCACCATTCATTGCTTCCGCAACTTCTTTGTAAGCTTGGTATTGCTCTTCTTCAGTTGGAAGTGCATCACGGTCCATGAACAGGAATTCAGTACGGTACAGACCAACGCCTTCGCCACCGTTGCGGATGATACCGTCACAGTCTTTAACTGTACCGATGTTACCGCAAACTTCTACGCGGTGACCGTCAGTTGTTTCTGCGTGTAGGTCTTTAAGCTTCGCTAGCTCTTCTTTTTCAGCAAGGAATGCAGCTTTAACTGCTTTCGCTTCTTCTAGTTCAGCTTCTGAAGGGTTGATAACGATTTTGTTGTTCATCGCATCAAGAATCAGCATGTCGCCGTTCTTAACTTGCTTAGTGATGTCGTTAGTACCAACGATAGCTGGAAGCTCAAGAGAGCGAGCCATGATTGAAGTGTGAGAAGTACGACCGCCGATGTCACAAGCAAAACCAAGAACGTAATCTAGGTTGATTTGTGCAGTTTCAGATGGCGTTAGGTCGTAAGCTACTAGGATAACTTCTTCATTGATGTCGCTTAGCGAAACAATGTTGATGCCTAGAGCGTTCTTAACGAAACGAGAACCGATGTCACGGATGTCAGTTGCACGTTCTTTCAGGTATTCGTCGTCTAGCGATTCAAGAGCACATGCTTGCTCTTCGATAACTGAATGAATTGCGTGGTCCGCAGACATTTTGTCGTTTTTGATAAGTGCTAGGATTTCTTCTTCTAGCTCTTCGTCTTCAAGAAGCATGATGTGACCTTCAAAGATCGCTTCTTTTTCTTCGCCAAACGTTTCAAGCGCTTTTTGCTTGATAGTTTCTAGTTGAGCAGAAGATTTGTTACGAGCGTCAAAGAAACGTGCAACTTCTGCTTCTACTTGATCATCAGAAATAGTGTTTGTGTTTAGGACAATTTCATCTTCTTGAAGTAGTAGTGCTTTACCGATTGCAATACCTGGAGATGCTAGGATGCCTGAAATCATAGCCTTACCTTAAGTTGGTCAACTTTATAAAACGGGAGAATAATGGGTGCGCTAACGAATAGTATTAGCTTAGTTTTGAGCCTATTTCCAACGAAGCCATTTTGCTTTCACAAAATGGCTTCTGGAATAGGAGACCGAATTAGTGTAGTTGGTCCATTAGAGCAACTAGGTGGTCAACTGCTTGCTGAGCTTGTGGGCCTTCAGCTGAGATAGTAACTAGAGTACCTTTTACTAGGCCTAGTGTTTGTAGCTTGAATAGGCTCTTAGCGCTAGCGCTTTTACCGTTAGAAGTCACAGTGATGTCCGCGTCGAATGCTTTAGCTTCTTTAACGAACTGTGCAGCTGGACGAGTGTGAAGACCGTTTTCTGCTGTGATTTCTACTTGCTTCTCGTACATGTGATATACCCCAATAAATGTATTTTTTTGTTAGTTTGTGACTGAGTTTTAGCTTAACTGCTTTACACCTTGTGCGCTAGCACGGGAGAGTTCAAAGCGTGTCAGAACTGATACTAGTCAAAAGTTTGGTGATTGCGCAACTGTTTGCGTGCGTAATCACTCTGAAACCTTTTTGGTTTAGATTCTTTATTTTGAACCTAAAAATAAAACACCCTGATATTACCAAAGGTGGGGCAGGGATCAACAAAAAAGCCCCTGAACGGGGCTTTTTTAAACGAAAAATTGATTTGACCACATATTACTGTTGGTTCTCTTTCTCGGTAAAGATGCCGGCAAATAGTGCCGTACTTAGGTAACGTTCACCAGAGCTTGGAAGAACAGTTACAATCGTTTTTCCTTCAAATTCAGGTAGTTCTGCAAGGCGGTTTGCCGCAACGACTGCTGCACCTGAAGAAATGCCCGCTAGGATACCTTCTTCTTCCATTAGGCGACGAGCCATCTCAATCGCTTCTTCAGACGTTACTTGCTCAACACGGTCTAGAAGTTCTAAATCTAAGTTACCAGGGATGAAACCAGCGCCGATACCTTGGATTTTATGAGGAGCAGGTTGGATTTCTTCACCTGCTAGCGCTTGCGCAATCACTGGTGATTCTGCTGGCTCTACCGCAACAGAAGTGATGGCTTTGCCTTTTTCACCTTTGATGTAACGGCTTGTACCTGTGATAGTACCGCCCGTACCAACACCTGCTACGAATACGTCGATTTCACCGTCTGTTGCTTCCCAAATTTCAGGGCCCGTTGTCTTCTCATGAATCTCTGGGTTTGCAGGGTTGTTGAACTGTTGTAGAAGTAGGTATTTGTCTGGGTTGCTTGCTACGATTTCTTCGGCTTTCGCAATCGCGCCTTTCATGCCTTTTGCTGCTTCTGTTAGTTCTAAGTTTGCACCTAGCGCTTTCAGAAGTTTACGACGCTCAAGGCTCATTGATTCAGGCATCGTCAGTGTTAGCTTGTAACCGCGAGCTGCTGCTACGAATGCAAGCGCAACCCCTGTGTTACCACTGGTTGGCTCTACTAGCTCAACACCTGGCTTGAGCGTACCTGCTTTTTCAGCTTCCCAAATCATGTTTGCACCAATACGGCACTTAACGCTGAAGCTTGGGTTGCGCGCTTCGATTTTCGCTAGAACTTTACCCTTGCTCACTTTGTTTAGGCGAACTAGAGGAGTATTACCAATGGTAAGAGAGTTGTCTTCGTAGATCTTGCTCATAGTGATGTTCCTTCATTACACGTTTTGTGAATATGGATAGAAGAATATGCGGTATAAAAAAAAGGGAAAAGGATTAAAAAGTTATATCTTATGAGGTTGGTCAAGAAATCCGCAAAATAACTGAGGAGGCACATTTGTCCTCCTCAATTGGTTTAAAAAAACACCTATTATTGATGCTTAAATTCGGTTACCCACATCGCGGTTGCGCCACAGACAGCAACAGGCATAACGATAAGATTGAGAATTGGGATAGTCGTGAATACAGAAACCAGCACACCAAACCCATAGGCCTTACCTTGCTTTTGTTTCAATTTGTAACGCATGTCGTTGAAAGGGACTTTGTGGTTATCAAATGGGTAGTCACAATATTGAATCGCTAACATCCATGCGGTGAAAATAAACCATAGAAAAGGTCCAACGGTTTGACCTAATGCTGGGATGAGCAAGAGTAAAAACAGACCTATCGCTTTTGGTAACACGTAAAGTAGTTTGCGCCATTCACGGGCCATCACGCGAGGTACATCCTTAATGAGTGCCGCAAAGCCGTCGTCATTGACTTTTTGTCCTGTAAGAGACTCTTCTACTTTCTCTGCCAACAACCCATTAAAAGGCGCTGCAATGAAGTTGGCTAATGTACTAAAGAAATAGGAGAACGTGGCCAGAATGGTCAACACCAATATCGGCCACAATATATAGGTAAGCCAAGAGAGGAACTCTGGCAGCTTACCAATCCAATTCTCGATCCAAACATCGAGATGGGAAAATAAATAAAAGATAGCGCCCCCAACAAGCAAAATGTTGGCAAGCAGCGGCAAGACGACAAAACGTCGGATCTCTGGGGAGAGAGCTATTTGAATTCCGTATAGGAAGTAACCGAATCCGGTTCTAGGCTGATTATTCGACTTCATATCCATTTTGTTTCTTGTAAGTGAAAACTCATTGTACCTGTGGATGCTTTTCTTTCAATGCCCTAACAATTTGGGTCTTGTAAAGTGGAATCGTGGCAAGAATCACAACAAAAAGCGGAACTTCTTGCATTAAGTTGTTCTAAACCTACATATAGTTTTGGTAAAGTAAAAGCATCATTCGGATTTATTGCACTTGGGTTACTGCTCAAGGATGTGCGAGTAGTAAGAACAAGTAGATTGAGAGTAAATAATGCAGGAATTGCGATTCGTACTCATTGTTGTTGGCGCATTAGCCATCGCCGCATTGCTATTTCATGGTTTGTGGACAAGCAAAAAAGAAGGCAAAGCGAAATTTGGTAACAAGCCGCTTGGTAAGTTGGACGTTGACCAAGAGGATAAAGACTCCCTAGATCAAGAGCGTGAAATCGTTCCTGCTCCAGAAGACGATTTCGAAATCATCCGCAAAGACCGTAAAGAGCCTGACTTTGGGATGGAAAGTTCTTTCGATAACAAATTTGCCTCTGATCCGCTGATCGATGATGTTCTTGATGTTAGAGAAAAAGAACACAAGGAAGAGCGCGAAATCCCTGCTTTTGTCGCAACGAAGAAAACCGAAGACGAACTAGAGCCTGTTCTGCAAGAGCCAGTACAGTCGTCGGTTGTTGAAGAAGAAATTATTGAACCAGTCTTTGAAGCTCCTGAAGTACCAGAAGCGCCAGTTATGCCAGAAGTACAGGCGACAACGGTAATGGCTGAAGAAGTGATTGAAGAGCCAAAACCAGAACCTGAAATGCAAGTGATTGTGTTGAACGTTCATTGCGCTGGCGATGAGCCTTTCATCGGCACTAAGCTGTTCGATAGCATGCAGCAAAATGGATTGATTTACGGTGAGATGAATATCTTCCATCGTCATGTTGATTTATCAGGCAATGGCAAAGTGCTATTTAGCGTGGCCAACATGATGCACCCGGGTACGCTAGAACACGGTGACCCAGCTGAATTCAGTACTAAAGGTATTTCGTTCTTTATGACGCTACCTTGTTATGGCGAAGCAGACCAAAACTTCAACCTTATGCTGCGTATTGCACAACAAATTGCTGACGATATGGGCGGTAACGTTTTGGATGATCAACGTAACTTGATGACACCAGATCGATTGGCCTCATATCGACGTCAAATAGTTGAGTTTAATGCTGCTAGCGCATAACCTTAACACCAAATAATGATAGGGCTCCGTTAGGAGCCCTTTTTCTTAGATTCCCAACCTCATTGAACAATATACACGGGGCTTTAATATGTCTGAATCAGTACTTCAGCGACTAGAAGAATTAAAAGAGTCGTTGCATTACCACGCTGTTCGTTACTACGTGGAAGATAACCCAGAGATTCCAGACGCAGAATACGACCGTATGATGCGTGAACTATTGGATATTGAAGCCGAGAACCCGGAGTTGGTGACTGTAGACTCTCCAAGCCAACGTGTTGGAGGTCAGCCACTGTCTGAATTCAGCCAAGTCACTCACGAAGTGCCAATGCTGTCTTTGGACAACGCGTTTGATGATGCTGAACTGGATGGTTTTCACAAACGTGCTCAAGACCGTGTCGTTGGCCATACCATTAAACAATACTGCTGCGAGCCTAAGCTTGATGGCTTAGCTGTGAGCCTGCTGTATGAAAATGGCGTTTTGGTACAAGCGGCAACGCGTGGCGACGGTACAACGGGTGAGAATATCACTGAAAACGTACGTACTATCAGTGCCATCCCATTAAAGTTACAAGGTAAAGACTGGCCGACACGTCTAGAAGTGCGCGGTGAAGTGTTTATGCCAAAAGCGGGTTTTGACAAACTTAACGAGAACGCACGAAAAAAAGGCGAGAAAGTTTTTGTAAACCCACGTAACGCGGCAGCAGGTAGCCTACGCCAATTAGATTCCCGTATCACGGCTTCACGTCCTCTAAGCTTTTATGCATACAGTGTTGGCGTTGTGGAGGGGGCAACTCTAGCTAACAGTCACTACGAACGATTCTTACAAATCAAATCGTGGGGCTTACCAATGTGTCCAGAAACCAAGCGTGTCGATAGCTTGGAAGAGGTTAAAGCGTACTACCAAGATATTCTTACTCGTCGTGAAGCTTTGGCTTACGAAATTGACGGTGTCGTTATCAAAGTGGACGACATTGCGATTCAAGAGCGTTTAGGTTTTGTCGCTCGTGCTCCTCGTTGGGCTATTGCCTACAAATTCCCGGCTCAGGAAGAAATCACCACACTGAATGAAGTTGAGTTCCAAGTTGGTCGTACTGGCGCGATTACTCCAGTAGCCAAACTTGAACCAGTATTTGTTGGTGGTGTAACAGTCTCTAACGCTACGCTTCATAACGCAGATGAGATTGAGCGTTTGCAAGTGATGGTCGGTGACCAAGTCGTGATTCGCCGTGCTGGTGACGTGATTCCACAAGTGGTGTCTGTTATCAAAGAGCGCCGTCCTGAAACGGCTCGTGAAATCCTTTTCCCAGATGCTTGTCCGGTATGTGGCTCTCACGTTGAGCGTATCGAAGGTGAAGCGGTAACACGTTGTACTGGCGGCTTAGTATGTCAGGCACAACGTAAAGAAGCGTTAAAGCATTTTGTTTCCCGCAAAGCGTTAGACGTAGATGGTCTGGGTGACAAGGTGATTGAACAGTTAGTGGATCGTGAGATGGTGGAAACACCTGCTGATCTATTTAAGCTTTCAGCGGGTGTCTTAACCGTACTAGAGCGTATGGGGCCGAAATCGGCAACCAACGTTGTCAATGCGCTTGAGAAATCAAAACTCACTACATTGCCACGCTTTTTGTACTCACTCGGCATTCGTGAAGTAGGGGAGGCAACCGCAGCCAACCTAGCACAACACTTCAAGAATCTGGATGTGATTCAGCAAGCGACAGAAGAGCAATTGATTGAAGTTCAGGACATTGGTGTGATCGTGGCAAAACACATTACGACTTTCTTTGGCGAAGAGAAAAACCAAGCTGTTGTTCGTGACTTGCTAGAACAAGGCATCAACTGGCCAGAGATTGCAGCACCACAAGAAGGTGTTGAATTACCATTGGAAGGCAAGACGGTCGTACTAACTGGCACACTTTCTCAACTAGGTCGCTCAGAAGCGAAAGAAGCATTACAGAACCTAGGCGCGAAAGTAACGGGTAGTGTATCGAAGAAAACAGACATTCTGTTTGCTGGTGAGAACGCGGGTTCTAAGCTTGCAAAAGCGCAAGAGCTCGGTATTGAGATTCAAACTGAGCAAGACTTACTCAACTTGATGAATTAACTCCCCTCAAAAAAGATAAAAAATACCTAAAAGCCCCAATTGCCAGTCAGTTGGGGCTTTTTCTTTGCAATTAAAAAGTCACTCAATAACCTCCTAATTCCGCTGTTTAGTGATTTCAGTGATCAGGATCGACCCTTCAACGATTCATCTCCTATAGACCAAAGTCTGCGATCAACTTCAAATTGAGCTTTGTTGTTTTTATCTAAGTAGTTGTATTTTAAATGCTTAATTGCTTGTTGTGTCTTTGGTGTTAAAAATAAGATCTGGATCAACAACTTATATGGAACTTTGGCGTTGGTCATATTTTTTTAGAAAAAAAATAAGTTCCATTTGGATGTTTTTAGATGCGAAGTTAGTCTTAGAAGCGTGGATACACGGTGTGTATGCAGGAACTAAAAAGAACCAATTTAGAAATATTGAGGTTCACTCAGGAATTTACTTCTCTCCTTCGGCGGCCAACTTAAGGTGAGATAGAAAAATACAGCTATATCCATTTTTAGGAGTTTTTTCCATGGACAAATTTTTTAAAGTATCTGCCCTTTCTGCGGCAATGATGGGTGCAGTAGTTGCTGCTCCAGCAATGGCTGAAGATCCATTAGGTCCAGAGTACGCTGGCGCAGTTTCAGAGTTTTTCTCTGAGTCGACTATCAGCGGTAACCTTAACTTTTGGATGCGTGCTCGTGACCGTGGCAATGTAGATGCAAATGGTAACGACACTAAAAAGGTAACGAACCTAGACCACGGTTCTATCTTTGCAAACCTAGGCTTCAACTCTGGCTATGTTGGCGGTGTTGCTGGTCTTGATGTTGTTATCTACAGCACATTCGACATGTGGCAAAACGGTGGTGCAGACCACGAAATGAACTTCTGGGGTGTAAACAACCCATACGATAAAGAAGCGAAAGACAGCGCATGTTCTGATGTATGGACTGACTGTACAGACAACGGCGTTTCATTTGCTACTGCGGCAGCGAAGTTCAAACTAGGTGATTCTGCTACTGCGAAACTTGGTTACTTCCAACCATCTGTACCTAGCTCTCTAGGTGTTAACTGGTCATTCGCTCCAGGTACTTACCTAGGTGGTGAAGTTGGCGGAAAAATCGGTGGTTTTGACCTAGGTTTGGTTGTTGCGACTGAATACAAAGCACCGTGGTTCAAAGAAACTTACGAATTCAGAACAACTAAGGGTGAAGACGCAGGTACACTTTACTCTGTAGGTGGTCGTTACACTCTAGACAACGGTATCTCTCTAGATGCAGCATACGGTGGTCTATCTGATGGTGACCGTTGGAACGCTCACTTTAAAGTGAAAGGTACAACAGAAGGTGGTCTATACTGGTCTCCTCAATTATACATCGTTGATGATAGCGAACAGTACGACAGCACTGCATACCAGTTAGCACTTTTGACGAGCTTCTCTTCTGGTCAGTACTCATACCGTGCTGAAGCGACATACACTGGCGCAGATTCTGGTGACCCAGCAAACGTTGGTAACATGTCTTACCGTCTAACTAGCCAATACGGTGGTTCTAACGGTGCTTACGAAATCTGGTGGAACAACCGTTCTGACTTTAACCACGATGAAGAGCTAGCGGTATTTGGTTCTGTGTCTCGTGACTTCTCTGATATCGGTGGTAAAGGCTTTAGTGCTGGTCTAAGTGGTGCATACGGCTTCGGTTCATCTGCTCAAGGTTACGATGACCTTAGCGAGTACGCATACAGCGTTTTTGCAAACTACGCAATCCAAGCTGGCGCACTTAAAGATGCTCACATCAGCTTCTACTACACTAACTACTACAATGATACAAACGCTCCAAACTGGACAGGTTACACTAACTTGTTCCAAGATGAGGAAGATTTCAAGCTAGTACTAGCAATTCCGTTCTCAGTTAAATAAGCGAACTGAATAAACTAAATAGTGTCTAAAAAGCTGAGCATACGCTCAGCTTTTTTTGTCTCAGAGACCAAGGAGCTAACCATGAAGAAAGCACTGATCATTCCATTTGTATTATTCTCCCTTCAAGCTTGTAGCACTGCCCCTAAAACTCCAGCCGAGTATTGGTATGGGCAAGGTGAACGTTTCGGCTCAAATGGCTACCGCTACGACAACGATGTTTTAGCGAACTTAAAAGAGAGTGTTTCTTTTGACGAAGCATCCTACAAAGCGGGCTATGAAGCAGGTAAAGTGGAGTACTGTGATCCTTTCAAAGCGTTTGAAAAAGGTATTCAAGGTACTCGTTATACTGACCAATGTGCAGGTCAACCTCAAGAAGTCATGATTAAAGCGGAATGGCAAAGAGGGTGGGATGCATTTATCGGTTCTGACTTCTACAAGTTCTAAGTTTTTTCATTTAATGGCCAACGAAGTTTATCCCCATAAAATAGATAAACTTCGTTAAAACCATTGATAATGTTAATTATTTAAATGTACCACCGTATATTGTACACAATTCACGTGGTAAGTGTTTTACTGTACCATCACTAAATGTGCAATCTACGCCGGCACCGAATGCATGTCCCGCTGAGTTTTGTGCTAAAGAAATTGGAGATGCAAAAATAAAGCACGCAATAAATAAAGCAGCAATCTTTTTCATGGTGAATCCTCTCACTCATTAAATGTCCAGCTTAAGCTGAATAATTAATTGATCTTTCAATTTAAATTTAGAATTGTTTTATTTCTTTATCGTACCATTTTGATGTTGGCATAAGACGATTGGCATATAATCGCTAGTCCCGTCTGGTAGATAGCATTGCACGTTAGGCCCTGTAGCGCTGTTACCGTTTGAGCCTGAGTAGGCAAACACGCTTGATGAGAACAACACCACAGCGAACAACATTATTGTCTTTTTCATAGTACTTCCTCTTACTTACCTTAAAAAAACATAAGCACTTAATTGACATGCTTATGCGTTAAGTATGTATAGAGACCTAGAAAGATCAAAATTAAATTCAACAGTGTTTTATTTTTTAAAATAAATTTAGATTTCGAAAAAGGAGTTATATTTTTCTATGTGTCTGAATTATTTAATTTGAATAATTGAGTAAGAGTAGGAAAAGAGAGTATGCTGATAATATTTATATTACTTAATTTTTGTGGTTAATTTAAATAAGTGAATGAAATAAAAGAAGTAGTTTGAATAGATATGAAATAGGGTGCTTTGCACCCTATTATTTTGACACAAGTCAGCGAGAAACCGGTTTAATCTTAAGAATAATACCGTCAACGGCGATAATTTCGACTCGAGTTCCTGCTGGTAAATCGTGTTCTGATTCAGCAGACCAAGTAGTATCTGCCACTCGTAAGCGGTTCATCCCCACCGTGAAGTCTTCATCTAATGTCACGATACTACCGACTAATTGTTTCTGCTTTTGGTTAAGATCGCGCGCACTGTCGCTCTTACGATCTTTCGACCATTGCTTTCGCCACCACAGCCACGTTGTCATCAAGCTGAAAGCAGCAAAAGCTAACCATTGCATCTGCCAACTGATGGGCAAGAATGACAAAATGGTTCCGACGATAAGCGCCGATATGCCAAGCCATAAGAAATAGCCAGCAGTGCCGAGTAGCTCGATCGCTAGCAAAGCAAAACCAAACGCAATCCAATGCCAGAACGTAACGCCTTCCAATAGGCTAAATAAATCCATAAGTAGACCTTAGTCTTTACTTTGTTTGAACATCTCTGCGATACCAGCAACGGAGCCCATGAGTCCAGTTGCTTCAATTGGTAACATGATAATCTTACCATTTTCTGCTTGGCCGATACTCTTCAATGCTTCAGTGTAACCCTGAGCAATAAAGTAGTTCACTGCTTTGACGTCACCTTTAGCAATGGCTTCTGACACCATGTAAGTTGCTTTTGCTTCAGCTTGCGCCGCACGTTCGCGGGCTTCTGCATGTAAGATCGCAGACTGCTTTTCACCTTCCGCTTTTAAGATCTCTGATTGTTTTTGACCTTCAGCGCGTAAGATTTCTGCTTGGCGCACACCTTCAGCTTCTAAGATCTCTGCACGTTTATTACGCTCTGCTTTCATCTGAGCATTCATCGCTGCAGTCAGATCTGCGGGTGGCTGAACGTCTTTAATCTCAATACGTGTCACTTTAACACCCCAAGGGTTAGTCGCTTGGTCAACAATAGAGAGAAGCTTGGTGTTGATCATGTCACGTTGGCTGAGCATTTCGTCCAGCTCCATTGAACCAAGAACGGTACGGATGTTAGTCAACGTAAGGTTACGAATAGCATGCTCTAGGTCGTTTACTTCATAGGCTGCTTTGGCTGCGTCGATAACTTGAACAAAGCCGACTGCGTCGATAACGACATTCGCATTATCTTTAGAAATGACTTCTTGAGCTGGAATGTCGAGAACTCGTTCCATCATATTGATCTTCTGACCGATTCTATCGACAAACGGAATGATTAAGTTCAAACCTGGTTTAAGAGTGTGGGTGTAGCGCCCAAAGCGTTCAACTGTCCAGTTGTTGCCTTGAGGAACGGTTTTAATCGCAGACGCGAGGAGGATGATGGCTAGAGCAACGAAAATACCGATGGTGATCAATGAGTCAATTGGCATGTGCTATTCCCTTAAGTGCATAGTATTGATTCATTTTTACTCATTTGGGCTTATGAAACAATCGTAGAAGTGAGAGGTTTGATAAATTCCAGACAAAATAAAGGCCGGAAATTCCCAGCCTTTATTCACTTTAATTTCAGATTGTTACTCTACGTCGAGCTTTTACTTAGGATATTCAATCCAACTTGAACCATCCAACGAGACGTAGTACTTACCATTTACCTCAATCACCGTTGAACCAGAGTTCTGCGCGACGACTTGTGTTTCAGGTAAGTTTCCTGCTAACTCATCCGGACTAAAGAATTTCTTCTCATAAATGTTTTGCTCAAGAATATTTGATACCAACTGCGATAGCGCTAAATAGCTTGATGGTGCTTTTACGTGCTTAGTATCGCCTTGGCGTTGGATACCTTCGCCGAAGACTTTAATTCCGACAGGAGTGTGAACGATCGTTGGTGCCGGAATCTCACGCATGCCTGAAATCTGCATTCTATCTCCTCGCATACCAGCGCCATGCTCTGGCACCAAAGCAACAACGATATTGCGTTTAGAGGCTTTAAGCTCTTGGAAGAACGAATAAAGATCATCAAGAAGGTTCTTTAGACGTTTCTTGTAACTCACCATAGACGTTGTCGAATTGGCATTGATGATGCGGTTACCATCATGCAAAGAAATGGTGTTATACAACGCAACCACTTTCTCATCATCGCTTTCGATTCGTTGTTGCCACCAATCATCAAGCACCTGTTTGTCACGGAAGATCGATGAGCCATCAAATGATTTTTGATAAGGCTTGAATCCTTCTTGAGACATCAAGTTCGTTTTTAGGTCGCCATCTTTTTTGATCAGTTCTAAGAAGCTATCGAACACACCGTTGTGGTTCATCAACAGGTTTTCTTTGAAGCCGAGATCTTTCAGGTTATCGAACAAGTAACATTGCTTTGGAGCAGGCTCGAACAATTTACTGTGCTCTTGTTGACCACAGCTCGCTCTCAGCAGTCTAACAACGGCAGGCCCGCTGTAGGATGTCGCCGCGCTGAAGTTATCAAACATGACATCAAACTCTTTGAACAACGGGTGATCAGCCATACCAGCAATCTCAATGTCATCCCAAGCGACGGAACAGATGCTCAAGAACAGCAAATCAAACGGAGCATCTTGTGCGCTATCAGGGCTGAACGAGACACGTCGTGATGCTTCTTTCGCAAAGAAATCTGCTGTCATACTGTTGAGCGACTCATCGTTGATTTCTGTGACTTGAGGTTGTGTCGTTTCCGCCACTTCCGTAGTTGCTGGTGGCGCAGGTTGAGTTGTTTCAACGGTGACTGAAGTCTGTGGCGTTTTTGGAATGCTGACGTAAATCATCGCGATGACAACGAATACAGAAACGCGTAAAAACTTACTCAGGATGAAATACGCTGCGCACAAAGCAAACAACCCAAGCAATGCTTGAACAGAGATGAAGCGTCCCATGAGTTCGACAAGATAGCTAAACTCAAACTGCATCAACTGACCCGCCTGAGCCCATAATCGCTCTAACGGAGGTAAGAAAGAGTCATAATGCAGTAGCCATGCGGCGATGATCACTGCGATAACATGCCGCAGGACATTCAATGCTCTTACTGGCACAGGTAACAGAATAAAGAGTAAGAGCGCAAAGTTTTCTAGCGGATGGAAATCAATGATCCCTTGGAGGAAGAGGGCAACTTTGGCAATAAAATAAATGTTCCACCAACCTAATCCAATTGTGAACTGAGCGGGCTGTTTAGAGTGTGAAGTCATCACTTAAGCTTCTTGTTTTTGTTTACAGAAAGATCTTGTTCAAAGTATTGCGCGCGTTTTAAGTATCTATCGTAGAGTCGCTTTATCGCGCTGACTGCATCACGCAGAAAGTAGCCAAGGACTAATCCTACGCAAAGGCTAATGCCTACGGTGAGCATAAAGTCATCAATGTTCATTTCTGCTCCTTAATGGCGATGGCTTTTTTAACTGCGAACAAAGCAGGTACCTCGATCATAGGCTTTTTCGTTACCGCGAAAATCTGTTTCTCTGTGGTCAAGCTTGATACCTCCTCGGAGATGCTGACTTCATCCTCTAGGATGTATTTTAGTTCAGCTTCGATATCGTAATGGGTATCGAAGGTGCGCGTTGAGTGGAACAAATCTCGAGGTGGAAACTCGAAAATATTATTGAGTGCAACATCGATGTCGTTATGACGGATAGCACTGAACAAAACGTACAGTGCTTTATTACAAGCGGTGACAACATCACCATCTCGTCGGATGTGGCACAAACGAAGGCATTCTTCAGGGCTCATTCCCGGTAGCAAATTCAACTTAATCAGAGCAAAGTTGACGTTAGAACGGCTCGAACTGGCGATCACATCTGTGCAGTATTGACTGAAGTCTCTGTTATGCAGGTAGCCTTTGCTGCCAAATTTAACGTCGTACTTTAGTAAGGCCTCTAAGCTTTGAGGCAATGCACGCGTCAGCATTTGCCCTTGTATAGCCTCTACCTGAGTCATAAAGCGCATCTGAGGCACTTGCACCGGTGAAATCAGATTTACACCAGCACGAAGCAAAAACTTTTCATCCGCGTATCGTAAACATTGTTGTGTTTCTCTGATCACGAGCTTGAGTTGTCTACCCGCTTTCGTGCGCAGTCGGTAGCAATCCAATGCCAACTGTTGCACTTCGCTTTGACTTGAACAGTTGAAAACGATCGTCGAGGCTCTAGGGCTATCTAACATCTCCAATAGCTGTTGGTTATTTTCTGCTAGGTGCATTCCTCTTGGCACTTTTGTGCTGTCACCCAGGGCTTCTTTTGTTATGTAAAGTCGTTCGCTATCGGCTTTGTCTTCTGTAACATCGTTCGTTTGCAACTTTTCATATGGTGTCGCGAGCAAGTGGCAGTTCTCATCAAAAGATAGGATGTATTCCTCTTCTGATTTCACTCCATGTTTGTTGGACCAAAAGTCGACAAAGTAACTGTATCGTGTTTCATCTAATGCGCTCATCGTCGCTAGACCAGCAAGGTATTGATTATTCGTCAACAACTTAGGCTTAAGTATCGATGTCGCCAAATGACCATAGATACATATATTGATAATGAGCGATTTTTTATGGGCGAATTCATTTATTGTTCTTAGGAATATGCCTACATCTTTGTCGCTGCAGTGAGATAAAATCGAGTCGGGAATAAACAAAATATAGTTAGAGCTCTTACTAATATTTATTTTGTGAATGTCTTTAGCAAGATTAATTGGGTCTAACTTCTTTTTTAGATTTTTATTACTTATGAAGTAGATCTTATCAAGATAACTATCAGATAAGTCATTGAATTTTTGTGATGCTTCGCGGTTTAGACCGGAAAGGAAAGTTTCTTTATTGGTGAAACTTGTAAGTGAAGTGTTGTGATTTTGGCTTGATGCACTAATTAAGAACTCAATTGTCATGTGTTTGTGAGAAAATAAATTGACGTATACGGATCGATTTTCTCGTTCACTGGTAATTGCGGATAGACCGTTTATTAATGACATCAAAATAGCCTTTTAATCAGTTGGTTATGTTCATCTTTCTTTGTCTTTAAGCTGTCGCTGTATGTAAAACGTTACAGAAAAAAGTGCCAATGTGACAATAAAATGACGCAAAGATATTAAACGAAATTGATCAAAAATAAAATTAGATATAGCATTATCTGCCTTGATGTTTATAAGTTTAAAATTATGCATTTGCAAACTAATATGTTTATAGTTTGACTATAATTTTGGCTTATATGTCGTAAACGGATAATTACAACTCATCTTCATAATCTCAGTTTCTGAAGCCAAACATCATTTAGGAATTTAATAATCATGTGATCAATGACTTAGGTTGTTCACATTTTTTCTCATTCTATAAATATGTGATGCACGGGTTAGGTGCGTCAAATTTTCAGCATCGTATTTGATAAAAATTTAAGCAAGATAGGAGTGTCTTAGCGCTTTATCAGATGCGTGGATAACGTGGAAAGATGTCGTGACAGAGCCAGCAAAAGACATTAATTCGATCTACTCTTCATATGACTTAACTCAGCATCAATATGTTGAGACGACAGAAAATGAGTCGTATCTCAATGTGAAAAGTAAATGGTTGGTTTTTCAATCTCAACCGACCAAAGACAGTGGAACTGGGATCAAAAACAAACAAGCAGGTCTTGAAACGGAAGCGATATGAAGCGCCTTCTTTTTGTTAGCTTAAGGGGCGGGTGTGGAGCAACCACGGTAACCGCAAACTTGGCTCAAGCTTTAGTTAAAATTAACAAGCAGGTTCTTGCGATCGACGCAGTGCCTGAGAATCTGTTACGCCTTCATCTTGGTCTTCCTTACGAAGAGCGAGACGGTTGGGCAGCACGTGTGTTGTCTGACGATGCCTGGGTAGAGGCCGGGTATCAAAGCCCGCAAGGCGCTCTGTTGCTGCCATTTGGCGAATTGGATGCCGACAAAAAGGGGCTGTTCGCTCAATCTTATCAATTCCTTCAAGCGCTTGGTCGTTCAACCTTGCAAGTCACAGATGCAGAGCAATGGCAGTTGTTCCACGGTGATATGTCTTACCTCATGGCTCCAGAAATGAACGCGTTTGTTGAGTCGATGGACATGGTGTTTGTGGTTATTAACGCTGATGCAATGAACTACGCAGCGTTACAAACGGCGCTTAGACACTCGTCTCAAATCAGCAACCTAGTTGAGTCTGGTAAGCTGCGTTACATTCTTAATCAATATCAGCCTGAGACTGAGATTGGCCGAGATTTCATGCTGGTGTTTAAGAAGGAACTGCAAGCGTCGTTAGTGCCTGTTCTCATGCACCGTGATACGGCATTGGCTGAATGCGCCGCCAATTTGACGACCGTTCAGCATTACTCTCCGACGAGCCAAGCAGCGAAAGATTACCAGTCTTTGGCATTTTGGTGCGTTTCAACGCTTGCCGCTGCAACTTCTCAGGGCTAGTGAATGCGTAGCCTCAATCTTATCTTCCAGAGCTGGATAGTCGATCAATTTCAGTCGCACAAGCAGGCGTATGAGCAAGCTTGGGAGTGCAAAACCAATTGGTTGGGCAACATTGTGCTTTCTGTTTGGTTTTCATTGAGCTTTGTTTTCCTAAAACCTGTGATTTCTGGTGTTCCCTCTTGGAAGCTGCCTCTGGTCTATTTCCCACAAGTTAACTACGCCGCTCCTCGCTTGTTTGACCCGATTCGATTTGTTGTCCAGAGCGTTTGGTTACTGTGTTTTAAGCAAAGTGTGGCGTCTGCTTGGTCTCATCAAGCCAGTGGTGTCGTGATGCATCTTGCTGAGAAAATCCGCAATGCTTTCTACTTGCCGTTTGAGCTGGTGGCTAAAAGTGTTCGTTGGTTAGAACAAACGGCCAACCAAGTTAAAGATCCTGAAGTTCGTGAACGCATGAAAGCCAGCAAGTCTGCGATGGTATTGAACTATGCATTGCTGTTCCTCGTGGTGTTGCTCGCATTGCTCTGTTTTACCGTGCCATTCGGCTATCAGGCACAGACTGTATTTGTGCTTTTATTGTGGGCACTTGCCATGATGGTGCGACGCATGCCGGGGCGCTTTCCGACCATGTTGCTCATCATTCTTTCGGTGACAGCATCTTGCCGTTATCTCTGGTGGCGTTACTCATCAACCTTAAACTGGGACGATCCTATTGCACTGATATTAGGGGGTATTTTGCTTTTGGCAGAAACCTATTCTTGGATCGTGTTGATGCTGGGTTACTTCCAGAATATATGGCCGCTTAACCGTAAGCCGGTTTCGATGCCACAAGATCAATCGACTTGGCCAACCATCGACTTGATGATTCCGACTTACAACGAAGATCTCGATGTGGTTAAAGCGACGGTGTATGCCTCAATGGGTGTGGACTGGCCAAAAGACAAATTGAAAATTCACATTCTCGATGATGGTAAACGAGACAGCTTCCGTGACTTCGCAAAGAGTGTAGGGGTTAACTACATTCGCAGGCCAACTAACGAGCACGCCAAAGCCGGTAACATCAACTATGCGTTAAAGCAGACGGATGGCGAGTTTGTGGCGATCTTCGATTGTGACCACATTCCAACTCGAGCATTCTTCCAGCTCACCATGGGCATGTTCCTCAAAGATCCGAAGCTGGCGCTGATTCAAACTCCGCACCACTTCTTCTCTCCGGATCCGTTTGAACGTAACTTATCGAACTTCCGCAATGTGCCTAACGAAGGCAACTTGTTTTATGGGTTAATTCAAGATGGTAACGATTTATGGGACGCGACTTTCTTCTGTGGATCGTGCGCCATTTTGCGCCGTGAACCGCTTGAAGAAGTGGGTGGTATTGCAGTTGAAACTGTAACGGAAGACGCACATACGTCACTGCGCATGCACCGATTGGGCTATCGCTCTGCTTACCTTAAGCAGCCGATATCAGCGGGTTTAGCGACAGAAACTTTATCGGCACACGTAGGGCAACGTATTCGCTGGGCGAGGGGCATGGCGCAGATCTTCAGGGTCGACAACCCGCTCACCGGTAAAGGGCTGAAGTTGTCGCAGCGGCTTTGTTACGTCAATGCCATGCTGCATTTCTTATCCGGTATACCGCGTATTGTTTTTTTGATTGCACCTCTGGCGTTTTTATTGCTGCACTCTTACGTCATTTACGCACCAGCATTGGCGATCATCCTGTACGTTTTGCCGCACATGATCCACGCCAGTATGACCAACTCACGCATGCAGGGTGACTATCGTTACTCCTTCTGGGGAGAAGTGTATGAAACCGTGCTGGCTTGGTACATCGCAAGACCAACCACCGTCGCTTTGTTTGCGCCTCACAAAGGGACATTCAATGTAACGGCGAAAGGGGGCTTAGTTGAAAAATCGCATTACGACTGGGTGATCTCTCGACCGTATTTGGTGCTCGTGGCACTGAATATTCTTGGTTTTGCCGTGGGTCTGTATCGAATGGGGTGGGGGCCCCAAGATGAGGTTGGTACTGTCATCGTTAACTTAGTATGGACGATGTACAACTTGCTGATCTTAGGTGCAGCGGTTGCGGTTGCGGTAGAAGCGAAACAGGTACGAAAAGATCACCGCGTAGAGGTGGCAATTCCTGTTGCGGTGAGATTGCACTCTGGGCATTTGATTCAAGCTCAGATGAAAGACTTTTCATTGGGGGGCGTCCGCATCGAAATCGATGGCGTTGACGAACAAACTTGCCAGTACTTACTCGGTCAGTCACTCGAAGTGATTCTGAATCGTGGTGGACAAGAATTCGTGTTCCCGATGACGGTTGCCTATGCTCATAAAGGCATGTTCGGTATGCAACTCAATGAATTGTCGCATCAACAACAAATCCAATACGTCCAATGTACATTTGCACGAGCAGATACATGGGCGAAATGGCAACAAGGCTATCAAGCAGATAAGCCACTATCGAGTATGCAGGCCGTTCTACAAGTCGGCTTTAATGGATACAAGCGCTTGCTACAACACTGCCCGAAATTTGTCGTGGTCAGTGTGGATGCACTTTTATTTTGTATCGAATTTATTTGGTCACTTCGACCTCGCTATGTCCCAATCAGGACCACAAGTCATGCTAAATAATAAAAAACTAACAGCGTTGACGACGGCAATCACTCTGATGTGTATGTCGGGCAGTCTCGCGGCACAAGAAGTAAAACAGCAATTGTCGGAACCTCAAGCTCAGCAACAAGACGCGGAAAATGCCACCGTCTTTAAGCGAGTCGTTCCATTCAGTCAATTAGGCTACAGCGGCTCAATTGCAATTCAAGGCAGTGAAGCGAATGCTTATGTTGGCTTTGGCTCTCGCCTTGATGAGGTGGTTTCGAAAGCCACGTTGTACTTTGATATTACGCCTTCGCCAGCGTTACTTGCTTTGGTATCGCACGTCAAAGTGTACTTGAACAACGAATTGATGGGCGTGGCGTCTATCGTTGATGGCCAGCAGGGTAAAAAGCTCAGTCTTTCTATGCCACTGGATACGCGTTACTTCAGTAACTACAACCAAATTCGTTTTGAGCTGATTGGCAATACTCAAAAAGACTGTGCCAACCCGAATGATTCCAGTATTTGGGCCGAGATCAGCCAAAGCAGCCGCATCGAAATGTTTGTGCAAAAAACGCAGCTAGAAAGCGATTTGAGCTTACTGCCAGCGCCTTTCTTTGATGTTCGTGACTTTAGCCAACTTAATCTGCCTGTTGTGATGGGCGATAAATATGACTTAGACGAAGTGAAAGCCGCGGGTGTTTTGAGTTCCTACTTCGGCTCTTTAGCGGCTTGGCGCGGTGCGCAGTTCCCTCTGAGTTTCGACACTTTGCCAGAGCGCAACGCTGTGGTGTTTATCACCAACGACAACAAACCTGAATTCCTAAAAGACTTCCCAGATACAGATGGTCCGCGTGTACAGGTGATCACCCATCCAACTGATCCCTACGTGAAGTTATTGCTGGTGATTGGTCGTGATAGTGCTGACCTAAACACCGCAGTACGTGGCTTGGCATTGGGTAACCAGATTCTTACCGGCCCCATTGCCAAGATCAACGAGGTGAAGCAAATCAAACCTCGCGTGCCTTACGATGCGCCAAACTGGGTGAGCACAGATCGACCGGTTGCGTTGTCTGAATTGGTTGAGCAAAAGAGCATGCTGCAAGTGGAAGGTCGCACACCACCGCCTATCAGCGTGAGCCTACGTTTGCCACCAGATCTGTTTACTTGGCAGAGTCGTGGTATTCCAATGGATCTGAACTACCGTTACTCACCGCCGACGGAAGACCATTCTGGCTCCCGTCTCACGTTGAGCATTAACGACCAGTTCATCGAAGCCTTTAACTTGACCACTGCGGGTCAAGGTGGCGACTCTAACCGCGTTCGTGTGCCATTGTTGGATGACAGCATTCTTAGCAGTGACGACCGTGTACGTATTCCAGCATTCAAAGTGGGCAGCAAAAACCAGATCGATTTTGAATTTGGCTTTGCCTCTGTCACTGATGGCTTGTGTCAGGTGACTCAACCAAGCAAGCAATATGCAGTGGTTGATGGCGACTCGACGATCGACTTTAGCGGCTTCCCGCATTACATCGAAATGCCAAACATGCGTGCGTTCGCAACATCTGGCTTCCCGTACACACGCATGGCGGATCTGTCTGAAACTGCTGTTGTGGTGCCAAAAAACGCACCAAAAGAAGCACTGCAAACCTTCTTGAATGTGATGGGCTCTTTGGGCGGCGATTCTGGCTACCCAGGCATCCAAGTATTGTTGACCGATAAGTGGGATGCACAAGCGCTAAAAGACAAAGATATCTTGAGCATTGGTGTGGTGCGTTCATTAGAAGAAGCGGCGAACGACCCAGACCAAGTGAATCTGGTGGTTGAAGCAGGCGAGCGCCAAATTCGTCTACCGAGCAAGAATGAACAGCAGCTTGGTATGAACTGGATGAACCCAAGCGATGCTAACCAAGTGCCAGCTGATTATGTTTCAGTGGAAGCAGGCGGCTCCTTTGCTGCGATTTATGGTATGGAATCACCTTACACAAATAATCGCAGTTTAGTGTCTATTATGGCTGCTCATCCTGCCGATTTTGCTACGGTTGATGAAGCACTTGCGGATTCGGGCAAAGTGGAGCATATGTTTGGCTCTGTAGTGACGCTAAGAAACGATGAAGTCGCGAGCTATAACGTTGGTTCTCATTACTTTGTGGGTGAGCTGCCAGTGTGGCAATTAGTGTGGTTCCACTTCTCAAATCATCCAATCATCGTGGCATGCTTCGCTGCGTTATTGATGGTGATCGTGACTATTGTGCTTTGGCGTGTTCTGCGTCAGGTTGCTGCAAAACGTCTAGAGAAAACTGAGGAGGAAGAGGAATGAAAAAGCTGATTGCACTTATCATGCTACTGACTTCTCCTCAGCTGTGGGCAAACACGTGTGACTGGCCACAATGGGACACATTTAAGTCGGTTTACATCGAACAAGGTCGAGTCGTGGATGGCAGCGATGAACGCATGATCACCACATCGGAAGGCCAGTCCTATGCGTTGTTCTTTGCTTTGGTTGCCAATGATCAAAAAGCCTTCGCCGAGGTATTAAACTGGACTCAAGTGCATTTAGCTGGTGGCGACCTTACGGCAAGATTGCCAGCTTGGTTATGGGGCAGAAAAGAGAACGGCAGTTTTGGTGTGTTAGATACTAATGCAGCATCGGATTCCGACCTTTGGATTGCTTACGCTTTAGTGGAAGCGGGTCGACTGTGGGATAACTATTACTACCAATCGCTTGGTCATCTGCTTGCTAGTCGTATTCTACGAGAAGAGACTGTGACCATTGACGGTGTGGGCACCGTGTTACTGCCTGCACCAACAGGGTTTGAGTTTGGTGATCGCTACCGTGTGAACCCGAGCTATGTACCGTTACAGCTGATTGCCCGAATGGAAGCTCTGTATCCGCAGTATTCATGGGATGGCATGTATAAAGCAAGCTCGCAAATACTAACGCAAACCATGCCAAAAGGTTTCAGCCCTGATTGGGCAACGCTCAGCCAAGGTCAGTACAGTGCCGATTCGGTGACTGGGCCAATTGGCAGTTACAACGCCATTCGTACCTACCTATGGGCGGGTATGCTTGATGACCAAGTCACAGAAAAAGCTCAGCTGATTCAGCAAATGCAGCCCTTTGTCGCAGCGACTAAAGCGCTCGGCGCACCACCACGAGAAGTGAATACAGAAACGGGTGAATACACTCAAGTTGGCAGTGCAGGATTTTCTGCCGCTGCATTGCCTTTGTTGGCGGCGTCTGGTGAGTCTGAGCTGCTCAAAGCACAAGCAAGCCGAGCGCAGCAAGAGCTTATCTCGGACAGAAACGACCACTACTACGACAATGTTTTGAGTTTGTTTGGCCTAGGCTGGCATCAGGCGCGCTACCGCTTTGGCAAACAAGGTGAACTGTTGCCTGCATGGAGCGAGCAATGCCAATAGCAAGACGTGCTTCGTGGTTGATCTCGCTGGCCATGATGGCGAGCGGGATTGCTCCTGTTTATGCACAAAGTTTTAGCTCAAAGCCGCTTAGCAAAGCGCAGTTAGCCGCAGTGTACCAACCAGTTGAAACGGTTCAGTTCTCGACATCTCTTGCTCGGGTAAACTCGGTGGAGTGGCTGGTTGAACAGCTGAAACTGGCGGATGCAATAGGACGCGACGACATTGTTGAAAGTACGTTAGAGCGTTTGTTTGCGATTGAGGAAGGCAACCCGATTGGTTTGTATTACCAAGCCAATATGTACTTAAAGCGTAAGCAACCTGAGTTGGCGAAGCAGACGTTCCAGCGTTTAACCAAACAATCGCCAAATTCTCCACAAGCCAAAGACTTGGCTGCCATCATGTCTCTTCAAGGAGATAAGAAAGGCGATTACCAACGAGCTAAGTTGCTAGCTAAATCTGGCCGTTACGAAGAAGCCATCCAAGCGTATAAAGTCATTTTTCCCAACGGCATGCCTTCTGCTGCATTGCAGTTAGAGTTTCTGCAGCTGCAAAGCAATCTTGATGGAAGTTGGCTGGCGGTAAAACAAGGTTTAGAGCGCTTAAATGCAGATTACCCGGGTGTGCCTCAGTTTCAACTCGCATTGGCGAATCATATCCGCAAAGAGAATCCAGCTGACCCATGGATTTTGGATACCTACAAAAAGCTCGCTTTAGCCCCAGTCATTGGCAGCAGTGCGGCGACATCTTGGTTGCGTGCTCTCGATCAACTGCCTATCTCAGAACAAGTGGTTCAACAATACGCGATTTTAGCGAGTTACTATCCATCAGATCTTGAGATACAACGAGCTAACCAAGGCGCGAAAAAACGCTGGGAAACCGAGCAAGATCTGCGTAAGGACCCAACCTATCTTGCCAAATTGAAAGGTCTCAAACTGCTGGATGAAGACAAAACCTTGCAAGCCGAGAAGCAGTTGCGGTATGCGATGACGACGCGTCCGAACGACCCAGAAATATTGGGTGGTATGGGCAAGGTCTATCTGCGTAAAGGTCAGCAACAAAAGGCGCTTGAGTATTTTGAACGTGCACAGCAGCTAGATAAAGACCCGGATAGTGCTTCTAAATGGGCCACTTTGATTGAAACCTCGCAATATTGGGCGTATTTGGATCAAGGTGATGCGCTAGCCGAGAAAGGGCAGTTTAAACAAGCTGAAAGCCTTTACCGTAAAGCCATTCAATCCGATAAAACTCAGCCTTATGCTTTTACCTCTTTGGGGGCGCTTTACTTAGCACAAAAGAACTATGCCGCGGCAGATAAAGCCTATATCCAAGCGCTCAAACTTGAGCAACTCAACGGCTCTGCCTTACGTGGACGGCTAGACGTTCGTATTGAGCAACAAGATTGGGTGGGTGCAGAGTCGGTTGCGCAGCGTTTTTCTCCGGCGCAAAAACAGGTGGTGTCTGAGAAAATCAATGGCATTCAATCTGAGATCATTCTGGCGAGATTGCGCATTGCGATAGCGAAAGATGACCAAGCAGGTATGCAATCTGCAGTGGAAGAGTTGATTGAGCTAAAACCAACATCGCCGTGGTTGAGACTGGATATTGCTGATGTTGTTCGCTCTATGGGTGATAAACGTCGTGCCGACAAACTGATGTCTGAATGGGCGACGAACAGCACTGATCCGGAAATGAAGTTCGCTTATGCCTTGTATCTTGCTCAAGATTTTAAAGTCGATGCGGCGATTTCTGAGTTAGAGAGTGTGCCGAAGCGTGAAGTTACCCCTGCCATGGAGCGTAACCTCACACGCTTAAAGCTCAATGCTGATTTACAAGATTTACCCGCGCGTTATCAGGGCTCACCGAAGGCTGTCACTACCATGTTGACGTCGCTTGAGTCTCAATATGCTGGGCAAGTTCAACCTCTAGCAAGGCTTGTGAGTGCTTGGGTAGAGATTGAAAAGGTCGATGAAGCGCAGCGCATTTATCAAAGCATTCGCCCTTCAAGCAAATGGAATACCGACGAAAAACTCGCTTACGGCAGTATGATGGTGAGCTTGAATCAGTTTGACGATTTCGACCAATGGTACGAAGGCTTGGCGTTGAGTAAAGACCAGCAAGCAGTCAGTGCCTCTGAAGCGCTGCAATTTGATGAACTCAAAACACGTCGTACTTTAGCGCAAGCGGATTTGTTACTCGCGAATCAACAGCCAGAGCAAGCAATGGCTTTGTATGAACGTATCTCATCAAAACCTGAACCATTCAAGACGCAAGCTCAGGTGGGCTTGCTGCAAGCTAGCGCACAGAGTGGAGATGAGGCAACCTATCACGACTTGCATCTGATCTTGAATAAGAAGCGCGACACGCTGAATGCTGCTCAGTTGATGACGGTTGCTTCGGTATTCAATCAACTTGGTTACCGCAATGATGCGAACACCCTGAACCGCTTGCTCGATGATACACAGGACGCCGACGCTCTAGCGTATCGAAACAGCATGTCTATTGCGATGGACAATCAGCAATGGACGTTAGCGGAAGAGCGCGGACGTCAGGCACTGAACAGTGATCGAATTGAAAAAAGTGCAAAACCAGATGAAGCAAGTCTAGAGACGCTTACTTTGCGTGAGTTGTATGATACAGCAGATGACTACTGGCTAACGCGCAATGTTAAGTCGGACATCGATACGCTCCATGACCGCAGTGATGGTCATGTAATTATTGGTTGGGATTACAGTGCCCGTGATGGACGTAACTCATCTAACCAAGTGCCAATCGAAGCACGTATTCCGATTGAATCACTCGACGGGCATCTGCTGCTGAGAGCGGATTACGTGTCTATCGATTCCGGCGAGCTAGATTACTACGAGAAGACAAACGGCTCTGACAGCACCTCATTCCAAGATGATGCATCAGGTATGGCACTTGGTGTGGGTTGGCAAGCCAAAGATTGGCAAGTAGACATTGGTACCACACCGATTGGTTTTGAACATACTACTTGGGTAGGCGGGGTCAGTGTGGATGGTGATCTCGGGGACTTCGGATGGACAGCAGAAGCGTCTCGCCGTCCTGAAACCAGCAGCACACTTTCTTATGCTGGAATGACAGTACCGAGTGGAACCAGTGATCCTCAAGGCAAAAAATGGGGTGGTGTAGTTCGAACAGGTGTTAAGCTCAATTCGAGCTGGGATATAGGTGGCCCTTACGGTTTTTGGAGCAGCCTGCAATACCATGCACTGACGGGTGAAAACGTTGAAGACAATACTCGTCTTGGTGTGCTTGGTGGGGCTTACTACAAACTGATCGCAACGGATGATCAGCGCCTGAGCATTGGCACCAACTTGATGTACCTCGACTATGACAAGAACTTGGGCGAATACACGCTTGGCCATGGTGGCTACTACAGCCCGCAAAGTTATTTCTCTGTGTCATTGCCAGTCAACTATTACGGTCGCTACGACAGCACATGGTCGTATCAATTGAGTGCTTCCATTTCTAACTCATGGACAGAAGAAGATGCGCCTTATTTATCTTCTGGTGACAGTTCTGAGCGCGGTGGCGGTTTTGGTGCTTCGCTGCAAGCCGCCGTTGAGAAACGAGTGAGTAAACGTTGGTATATCGGTGCGCTGGTGGATCTACAGCGTTCAGAGTTTTATACGCCAAACCATTTCATGCTGTACGGAAAATACACCTTCAATGACCGCTGGCAGCCGATTGAATACCCACCTGCGGTACCTACGCTGTACAGTGATTTTTAGTACCAGCCTCTCTCGCAACGAGCATTTTAGGAATGGTTGAAACAACAAAGGCCGGAGTTTTCCGGCCTTTTCTATTTGAGCTGTCCTGCTTTAAATCGATTCGCTTAGTACAAAATCGAGTAAAGTTGACGGCGGTACTTACTTGCCAGAGCGTTGCCTTGGCCAAGTGCGCTCAAGATATCCATAAAGACTTTCTTCACTTCACCATCTTGTGCGCCTAGATTGGTCTTTAGAATGCTCCAAAGTAGCTCTAACGCTTCTTCATCGCGACCTACTTGGTTGTACTGAACGGCAAGTTCACACGCCAATTCAATGTTGTCAGGGTTTGCTGCTAGTTCTTGTTCAAGACGCTGAAGCTCTGGGCTTTCTGCTGCTTGAAGATGCAGGTCTAACTTCGCGATCAAACCTTTGTAGTAGTTGTCTTGGTATTCCAGTGGAATCGCGCTTAACAGCGTTTGTGCCAATTCAAACTGTTTGGTTTCCAGCAAGCAATCTGCCATCGCCAGTTTCACGTCGCCACGGTTTTGAAGCTCTTCCGATAGCGTTTGAAGAATCGCTAACGCCTGAGCATGCTCACCTTGTTGGAGCAATTCACTTGCTTGCTTCAACTGCATCTCATCTTGGCTTGGTAGATGCTTTTGCAGCATTGCCGTAATCGCATCAATAGGCTGAGGACCACCCATACCATCGACGGCTTGGCCGTTCATGAATAATGCGATGGTTGGCAGCACTTGCACGCCAAATTGAGAAGCAAGAGCAGGTTGCTGTTCACAGTTCAATAGAGCAAGGGTAAATGCGCCGTTGTATTGCTGAGTCAGCATTTGTAGATCAGGAATCACTTGTGCGCTTTCTGGTTGAGCGCCCGCCCAAAAGTGAATCAATACAGGCGTGTTCATTGATCCTTCAAGCGTTTCACGGAAATTTTGTTCTGTTAACTCAACGATAAATGGGGATTGCATCAGAGTATCCTTGCTTTTTGTTTCTTGTCGTTGATTGTAGATATGGAGTTGATATTTGGGAAATTCAAGCGATAGAAAGGAAAAACGCTGCCGAAGCAGCGTATTCCTGATAGCAAGCGAAAGTGCTATTAGATTTGGCTAGTCCAGCACGGTTTAGAGAGTCTTGTTAGACGTTATAGTAGTGTGCTGGGTGTGGTATCAAAATAGGATGAACATGGTCAACACTACACCCACACTAAGCCAGTTAAGCTGATTTAATGTCATTATTGTCTCGCGAAAATACAAAACAGAAAGGGTGGCGATACCAAATCTATAGTGAGTATCTACACCACGTTCAGGCACGATGGGTGAAGATACTGACTTAGAAATTGATTCGAACATTGAGGTTTTCTTAACCTACATGCTCATAATGACATCACATTGTTACGGTAAAATTACATCGTGATAAAAATTTTTTATGCTGCTTGTCGCAAAATATTATCAAGAATACGAGTTGGTAACAGGCGCTTTAATACCGCAAACACTTTGGTCGGTGTGGTGATTCGGTAACGGATTTTGGGTTTATCACTGGTGAGTGCGTTAAGCACTGGCTCAATACAAGACTCAGCAGGAAGGACAAATTTGTTGTTCGACTTGTCGTTATCTAAACGCTGCTTTTGCCCTTCGTAAGCTGCTCTGTGGACACTGTTTTCCACATCAATCCACTGCTCAAACGCTTTTAAGGCATTTTGTCTAAACTGGGTTTCTATTGGGCCGGGTTCGATCAGTGCAACTTTGATGTTGGTGTCCATCAATTCCAAACGTAGCGTGTCTGTCCAGCCTTCAAGAGCGAATTTAGAGGCGTTATAGGCACCACGATATTTCATCGCAGCAAACCCTAGCACAGAGCTGTTTTGGATGATTCTTCCTTCACCCTGTTTGCGCATGTGTGGCAACACTTCTCTTACGAGTTGGTGCCAGCCAAAAAAGTTGGTCTGAAATTGTGTTTGAAGTGCTTCTGTAGGTAGATCTTCTAATGCGCCAGGTTGTCCATAAGCGCCATTGTTAAATACGGCATAGAGCTTTCCCTGGGCCAGTTCCAGAGCTGTAGAAACTCCAGCAGAAATACTTTGAGGATCATTAAGATCTAACTGAATGCAGGTTAAGCCTTCACTGGTTAAGCGTTGAACATCTTGTTCGTTGCGACACGAGGCAATAACGTGGAAGCCCTCTTTTTGTAAAGCATGGGCACATACGTATCCGATGCCTGTGGAGCATCCGGTGATCAGAACTGACTTTTTCATATTAGGGCTCACAAAAGGAGGTAGTGAGCCTTATGATTCAACAACTTCTGTCTTGAAGCAAGTTCTTGAGTGCTGGCTCGACGCGAGAATAGCTGAACTTGAAGCCAAGCTCGGTGAGCTTTTTAGGTTTGGCTCGAACGCTATCAAACAGCAAACAAGACGATTCGCCCATTGCCATGTTCATGACCCATTTAGGGGTAAACAGGATATGTGGTCGTTTAAGGGTTTTCGCCAACGTGCCACTAAAGATTCTGTTGCTGACAGGGTGTGGGGCACATAAGTTGAACTCGCCATGAGCATGCGGTGTTTCAAGCAAATACATGATAGCCCTAACCATATCCAAAATATGAATCCAAGGCATGTACTGTTTACCGCTTCCTAGTGGGCCACCTAAACCGAGCTTATAGGGGAGAAGCATTTTGGCAAGTGCTCCACCGTTTTGTCCAAGCACTAAGCCCGTTCGAAGTATGCACACTCGAGTTTGTTCGGATTCTGCACGCTTGGCAATTTGTTCCCAACGAGCACAAACATAGTGCGCAAATGCTTCACTATTTACGTGTAAGCATTCGTCAAAAGGGTGATCTTGTTGATCGCCGTAATAGCCAACCGCAGAGCCGCTGATAAATACCGCTGGTGGTTCGGTACTGGCGTGAATCAATTCAACGATTCGCTCGGTCACTTTCCACCGGCTGTTACAAATGACCTCTTTCTGCTCCTTGCTCCAGCGTTTATCTGCAATCGGTTCGCCGGCAAGGTTAATCACCGCATCGACGTCATTGAGATCTTCAATCGAATCTAGGGAGTCTAGATATTGAATGTTACCGACATCGGCATGCTGTAATCGCTGTTTTGCCTGCGCAGGGTTACGCGTCAACAAAATAACTTGGTGCGTAGTCAGGAGCTTAAGGAGCTCTGAACCAATAAAGCCTGTACCGCCAGTCAGTAATATCTTCATGTCATCCCTTTGATTGTAAAACCATTCAAACATTATAGTCGTTAACCGCCTTGCATGATCATTTCAATTACTTGCGATGTCGATTTTATTATTAGTTCCTAATGGTTTAGTAGCGATTTCTTACCAAGCGATGCAAAGCTCACAGTTTGAGTAAATGTAACAGAATGTTATCAAGCATTGAGCGTTGCTCACACTTAGCTTCAACAAACTGTGTCATGCTGAATTTAGAAAGGATGAAGCGTTGCTAGGAGGGGAATATGGAAGCATTTGTTGCTCTGTTTCGAGCCTTGCTAAGTAGCGCCCGTGATTTGCTGCCGATTGTCCTTGTTATTACCTTCTTCCAACTTGTGGTGCTTCAAGAGCCACTTCCTAATCTGGTCTCGATTTTATTTGGCCTCTTACTGGTTATTCTGGGTTTAACCTTTTTCATTTTTGGCTTAGAGCTGGGTTTATTCCCGATTGGCGAAAACATGGCGCAAGCTTTTGCCAACAAAGGTAGCGTGTTTTGGCTGCTGATTTTCGCATTCTGTTTAGGCTTTGGGACAACCATTGCTGAACCGGCATTGACAGCTGTAGCGGAAGAAGCTTCGGAGGTAGCGGCCGAGGGAGGGATGATCGCCAATACTGAGCAATCAATGGAGGAATACGCAGATGGCTTGCGCTTAACGGTTGCTTTGTCGGTGGGCGTGGCGATTGTATTAGGCGTACTTCGGATTCTTAAAGGTTGGCCGATTCAATATATGATCATCGGAGGCTACATCGGCGTTGTGATCCTGACTGGATTTGCGCCGGAATCCATCATTGGTGTGGCTTACGATTCTGGCGGTGTGACGACTTCTACCATCACGGTGCCATTGGTGACTGCGCTTGGGGTTGGACTGGCTTCGGCGATTAAAGGTCGAAACCCCATGATTGATGGGTTTGGACTTATCGCGTTTGCCTCTTTGTTACCGATGATGTTTGTCATGGTTTACGGGATGGTGGTGGCATGATTTCCTTTGCGCATTTCATCGATACTTTTATCTCAACCATCAGTGATGTGGTTCCTATCGCGACCATTATCTTCGGTTTTCAGTTGGCAGTGCTGCGCCGTCCAATTTCAAACTTACCCAAAGTAATACTTGGCTTTGGTTACGTTATTTTAGGGTTATCGTTGTTTTTGCTTGGTTTGGAGATGGCGCTGTTTCCACTTGGTGAAACCATGGCGACGCAACTGACCGCACCTGATTTCCTTCGGGAGTTTAAAGTTTCAATTGGCCAAGCCTTAAGTTGGGTTGATTACTATTGGGTGTACATTTTTGCGTTCTTTATTGGTTTTAGCACTACGATAGCGGAGCCTTCTCTCATAGCGGTCGCCATCAAAGCTAATCAAGTGTCTGGCGGCAGTATTAGTGTCAATGGATTACGTGTTGCCGTCGCATTAGGTGTTGCGGTGGGTATTGCACTTGGAAGCTACCGGATTGTGGTGGGCGACCCGATTCATTACTACATCATCGCGGGTTACATCGTGGTGGTGATTCAAACCTTTTATGCGCCAAAGCTAATTGTGCCTTTGGCCTACGATTCCGGTGGTGTGACGACGTCGACGGTGACTGTTCCCTTGGTGACTGCTCTTGGCTTGGGGTTAGCGTCAACGGTTCCGGGACGAAACCCAATGATTGATGGCTTTGGTTTGATCGCCTTTGCCAGCTTATTCCCAATGATTTCCGTCATGGGCTATGCCCAAATCACCCAGTGGTTGAACAAAGAGACCGCGGAGGAGAAAGAAAATGCGCTTTAAATTGATTCTGGCCTTTGTTGAAGACAGCAAAACTGACAAAGTGCTCGATGCCGCACGTGATGCAGGTGCGACAGGTGCAACCGTGATCAACAATGCTCGGGGGCAAGGTTTAAACCAAAAACGAACCTTCTTTGGTCTGACTCTAGAAGTACAAAAAGACGTGTTGTTGTTTGTGGTGGAAGAACATTTATCGAGGCACATTTTGGAGACGATCAGTGAGGTCGGGGAGTTTGATCAAGAGTCTGGTCAAGGCATCGCGGTGCAGATTGATGTGGAAGACGCAGTGGGCGTTGCGCACCAAGTAGAGAAACTGACCAAAGTAGTAGAGGACGAGTTATGAGCCATCATGAGTTGATTCGAGTTAGAGACGTAATGGCAGCGACCTACATCATTGTTGATGGGTTAATTACGGTCCATGAAGGGATAACCCTAGCAAGAAAGAGTGAAGTGAAAGCGCTTGTGGTGAAAAAACGCGATGAGGATGATGAGTACGGAATTGTATTAATGAACGATATTGCGAAAAAAGTATTGGCGAAAAACCGCTCGCCACAACGAACCAATCTTTATGAAATCATGACCAAGCCCGCGCTCTCTGTCGATCCTAATATGAATGTGAAATATTGCGCGCGTTTATTTGAGCGCTTCGGTATTAGTCGTGCACCAGTGATTGAAAACGGTGAGGTTATTGGCATGGTGAGTTACAACAATATCGTGATTAACGGCATGGCACGAGAAGAGTTATAGGCGTGTTTGTTGTGAGGCTCACTCATAATTAGGGCAATAAGTTTTCTCAGGTGAGCGACATTTAGCAAACCCCATTCGAATTGCTTATCTGTGCCATTGCATATCCGCAATCTGAGGCTTATTCTTTGAGAATTAAAGAAATAATTGAGGATGTCATGTCATGCCGCTAGTCGCTTGTCCTGTATGTGAGAAACAAATTTCAAAACGAGCTCATACCTGTCCGGGGTGCGGAGAACCCGACCCATTAAATCATTTAGCTAAGTCTAAGTTCCTATCGATGATCTTTTGGGCGGTGGTCTTGGTCGGTGCCGGTTACTTTGCGTGGTTCTACTTGGTGCCAATGTTGGTTGAAATGCTTCGTAACCACTAGTTTCTGACTTCGGTTGAGCTTCTATAAGAATGCCGTAGAATAGCCTCATTACTTTTGAGGAGACGATGTCGTGAAATTATTTTTTGCCTCAGACTTGCACGGCTCTTTGCCAGCAACCGAAGAAACCATTCAGCTTTACTTAGCCTCTGGTGCCGATCATCTTATCTTGTTGGGTGATACGCTCAACCATGGGCCAAGAAACCCGGTTCCAGAAGGTTACAATCCTCCACAAGTAGCGGAGTTGCTTAACCAGTACAGTGAGCAGATCATTTCTGTGCGCGGTAACTGTGACAGCGAAGTAGACCAAATGCTGCTGAACTTCCCAATGATGACAGACTACGCTTGGCTGCTATTAGAGTCAGGCAAGCGTGTGTTCCTCACTCATGGTCACTTGTACAACAGTGCGAAACGTCCACCACTGCGTGAAGGCGATATCATTGCTCATGGCCATACTCATGTCCCAGTGGCAGAGATGCAAGAAGGGGCGGTGATTTTCAATCCTGGTTCTATGACCTTCCCAAGAAACGGATTGCCACGCAGTTATGGTTTGATGGAAGGCAATACGCTGACAGTGCAAACACCTGAAGGTGAAGTGCTGGCTCAGACTACGATTTAATGATCGAGTTATCGAATAAATCGTGAATTGGATAAAGAAGCAAGGGAGCCAATTGGCTCCCTATTTTGTATCTGAATGCCCCAAATCGCGCTCTGGATCGATGATGTCTCTTACACGTTGCTTTAGAATTTTGGCTTCAGGGAAACCTCCGTCTTTTTTACGTTCCCAAATCTGGACACCATTGCAAAAAATCTCAAAACGGCCACCCGTATCAGGATGTAAGCTGACGGTTTCAATCTCTTCACTGAACGTGTGAAGCAATTCTTGTGATAGCCAAGTTGAACGCAACATCCAATTGCACTGACGACAGTAGTGAATGTCTATGATGGCTTTATTCATTTCTTATTTCCTTTCTTTAAATACTAAAGCAGTAGCCTTATTCCCACCGCAAAGGTGAGGATCTCAAACGCGATTTTGATAACTCGATTGCTGTACTTTGTCGCCGCCCATGCACCTAAGCTGCCGCCTAAAAATGAACTCACTAATAAAACCGGTAACCAGGCCCAATGAATTGGTGCTCCGGCTTGTACCACTGCGACGCCACCAATACCGTTCCAAAACAGACCGACACAAATCATTGTGTAGGCTACTGCTTGCTTGTAGTCGTAACCAAACCAACGAACAAGGAAGAGGGTAACAAGTAAGCCAGAACCTGCAGTCAACGAACCATTCACTACACCAATGAACATCAAACCTAACCCGCCGACTATCCAGCCAAAGGTATCACGATGAGTTGGTATCTCTGTCTGCCCCAGTTGTTTCTTAAAGCGAGAGTAAATTCCAAGAGCAAGGATCATCGCCCCGAGCATTTTCTCAGCGATGTTATCGGGAATTTGGACAATCAGGTTTGCACCAATCACGACTCCGATGCTGCCGACCAGAATCAGATAAAGCGCGACTTTAGGTTTTATTGTCCCGGCTTTTAGATGTGTACTCGCAGCACCGAGTCCAAGGGCAACGGAAGCGACTTTATGTGTCCCTAGTGCGACGGAGAAAGGCAAGCCAAGAAAGATCAATAACGGAAATTGCAGTAACCCAGCGCCACCACCAGAGAGGGAAGCGAGCGTATTTGCGATAAGAGAGCCAAAGAAGAGAGTGAGGGTATCTAGCCAGTCCATGTGCAAAATAAAAGGGGGCATCTTGCCCCCTTATCATCGAATCAAAATCAGTTTCTAAACAGTACCGTAGAACCGTGGTTCAGGCTAGTCAGTAGTAACGTTTTTTCGTTCACTATGTCAATGCGACGGCTTTGCTCTGCATCCAACTTAAAGATTTGTGTGATGAGACGAAGTTGTGACTCAGAGAAATCTTTAGATTGAGAAGCTGAAATATCTTTGAATTCAGCTGGTGAGACAAGCAAGTAGTTGTCACTCACTTCCCAACGGCCTTTCTCAGAAATATTGATCGTGGATTCTGTATTAGAACCTTGAGCAAACAGGCGAATGTTTGCCACGCGAATGTAATCGCCATTAGGCAAGTACTTCACATTCGATTCCACATTGACTTTACGTAGAGGACCAACCGTATCGTCTGGCAAGTTATCGGTGATCAGTGTCACCATGGTCGATTGCCATTCGTTTGATGTGAGAACCTGTTCTATTTTCAGGTCACTTCCCCAGTATAACCAACCACTAAAAAGGATTGATACGGCCAAAACCGCAGATGCTATCTTAATCTTCATTTCAGCCTCCTTTAATTGCAGATGTCTGTTGGGTCATTACGACCAGCGAAAATACGCAGCGTCACGTTCTCGTAGGAATGCTCGCTGTCGTGAATGTAGTTCAGTATCAGTTGGTTGTTTTGACCACCAGTTGCGATCACTTCTACCGGAGAGGACTCTTCTGCGTGGTGCTCCACGTAGCGTTTGATGCACTGTTCAATCGAAGGCATCCAATCGTTTAACTGAGGGTGGTTAACTGGTGTCATTACCGGAACGTTGTGGTATTCACCAATTTGACGGAATTGAGATTCCGCAGGGTTAGTCAGCATCAGTACACAAACAGGCAGTAACACTGCAACCACAACTAAAATACGAAACAGCCAGTTTGCGTTCTTTTGTGATGGAGTCGTTTTAGGTTTTTCAACCGTCACTTCGGCTTCTGTTGTTTTGTCTACCGGAGTCTCAACCGCAGATTCTGCAAATTGCTCTAGGTCGACAACGGGTGCTTCGTTCTCTTCTTCTTGTTCATCAAGTTCAGAGATTGAATCAGAAGAAAGTGGGCTTAAGCGCTCAACCGTACTGATAAGTTGGTAGCCGCGTTTTGGTACGGTTTTTACGAATTCTGGTGATTTTGTTGAGTCCTTCAACATTTTACGCAGCGTCGAGATAGCCTGAGTTAGGCTTGAATCATCCACCTCAAAGCCTTGCTCACGCCAAACGAACTCGTGCAGCTCGTTACGCGTTATCACTTCGTTAGGTCTCTCTGCCAACATGAGGAGAATACGGCTTTCGTTGCTTCCTAATCGTACAACTTCGTTGCCATTTTGTTGGTCAGCGAGCGAATTACTATTTGGGTCAAAGACAAATCTTTGAGCAAGCAGAAATTTGGTGCCTATGTTAGTCATTTAGTTCTTCTTAGATGGATGATTCTGTAATTATAGTGATTTGCGTCACATAACAAGGCGTGCGCAAAAAGACATGTGCTACGTTTTAGATGCTTTTAGGGACGTAGGATAATTAAAATTTTCTAAAAAAACACCGTTTTTAGCAATATTGACCTTGAATTTACATTTGTCAGCCACATGTTAAATGACATCTTAGTAATGTCGCTTTTATGAGGCGGCGGTTAGGGCTTTGTCATTAAAAGTCTATTTAGTTTAGATGTTATGGAGCAAACATGAGCGAAACCGTATCTCAAAACAAAGAAACTCGTGGCTTTCAATCAGAAGTAAAACAACTACTTCACCTGATGATTCACTCTCTTTATTCCAACAAAGAGATTTTTCTACGTGAGTTGATCTCAAACGCGTCTGACGCATCAGATAAGCTTCGTTTCAAAGCGCTATCTACTCCAGATTTATACGAGGGTAATGCTGACCTTGGCGTTAAGCTAGCGTTTGATGAAAATGCTAACACATTAACCATCTCTGATAACGGCATCGGTATGAGCCGTGATGATGTGATTGAACATTTAGGTACGATCGCAAAATCAGGGACAGCAGAATTTTTCTCAAAGCTGTCGGATGAGCAGAGCAAAGACTCTCAACTTATCGGTCAGTTCGGTGTGGGTTTCTACTCTGCATTCATCGTTGCAGATGCCGTAACGGTTCGCACTCGTGCGGCTGGTCTTCCTGCTGCAGAAGCCGTTCAATGGCACTCAGCTGGCGAAGGTGATTACACCATCGAGACTATCACCAAAGACTCTCGTGGTACTGACATCGTGCTTCACATGCGTGAAGAGGGCAAAGAGTTTCTAAACGAATGGCGTCTACGTGATGTGATCAGCAAATACTCTGACCATATTGGTATCCCTGTTTCTATCCAAACTGCGGTTCGCGATGACGAAGGCAAAGAAACGGGTGAGAAGAAGTGGGAGCAAATCAATAAAGCTCAAGCACTTTGGACACGCAATAAATCCGATATCTCGGATGAAGAGTACCAAGAGTTCTACAAACACGTTTCTCATGATTTTGCTGATCCTCTTACTTGGAGTCACAACCGTGTAGAAGGTAAGAACGATTACACGAGCTTGCTTTACATCCCTGCGAAAGCACCATGGGATATGATGAACCGTGATCATAAATCAGGCTTAAAACTGTATGTACAACGCGTATTCATCATGGATGACGCTGAGCAGTTTATGCCTTCTTACTTGCGCTTTATTCGTGGTTTGATTGATTCAAACGATCTGCCTTTGAACGTATCACGCGAAATTCTGCAAGATAACAAGGTCACTCAGTCACTTCGCAACGCATGTACCAAGCGTGTACTTACTATGCTTGAGCGTATGGCGAAGAATGATGAAGAGAAATACCAATCATTCTGGAAAGAGTTCGGCCTTGTCATGAAGGAAGGCGTTGCAGAAGACATGGCAAACAAAGAGAAAGTTGCTGGTCTATTGCGCTTTGCGTCTACTGAAGTGGACTCTGCTGAACAAACCGTTGGTTTAGCTTCTTACATTGAACGCATGAAAGAAGGCCAAGATAAGATTTACTACCTAACGGCAGACAGCTACGCAGCTGCGAAGAACAGCCCGCACTTAGAGCAGTTCAAAGCGAAAGGCATCGAAGTTATCTTGATGTTTGACCGCATTGATGAGTGGTTGATGAACTACCTGACTGAGTTTGATGGTAAGCAGTTCCAGTCGATTACTAAAGCAGGCTTAGACCTAAGTAAGTTTGAAGACGAAGCGGAAAAAGAAAAGCAGAAAGAAACGGAAGAAGAGTTTAAATCTGTTGTTGAGCGCACCCAGTCTTACCTAGGCGACCGAGTAAAAGAGGTTCGTACGACGTTCAAGCTTGCGACTACGCCAGCAGTTGTCGTGACGGATGATTTCGAAATGGGCACGCAGATGGCGAAGCTTCTTGAAGCGGCGGGTCAAGCGGTACCAGAAGTGAAGTACATCTTTGAAATCAACCCAGAGCATGAGCTAGTGAAGCGCATGGCGGACGAAGCGGATGAAGAAGCATTCGGACGTTGGGTTGAAGTGCTACTAGGCCAAGCGATGTTAGCAGAGCGCGGTTCGATGGAAGATCCAACGCAATTTGTTCGTGCCATCAACAAGCTTTTGACTAAGGTTTAATAACCAAACATCAACAAAAAGCTCGCGAAATGCGAGCTTTTTGTTTGTAAACGCATAGATTCACACTTTGAGTGTTGAGTTAATAATCAATAAAGCTCGAAAGCAGGCATCGCTAACATTCTTTAGTCTTAATCTGCTCATTGCGTAGTGAACCTGTGTTAGAATCGCAACACTTGAATGTGAGTAATAAGGCGTGTATTTTGGCTCGCCTAAACGTTATACCGAAACTTATCGTTGTGAGCACTTCGTAGGGTTAATGACCTAGAAGTCCAGTTATTGTGAGCTTCGGTATAAATCTTAAATATTAAAGAGGATAAATCATGCGCATCATTCTTCTAGGTGCTCCAGGTGCAGGTAAAGGCACACAAGCAAACTTCATCATGGATAAATACGGTATTCCACAAATCTCTACTGGTGATATGCTTCGTGCTGCTATCAAAGCAGGTACAGAACTTGGCAAACAAGCTAAAGCTGTTATCGACGCTGGTCAGCTAGTTTCTGATGAAATCATCCTTGGCCTAATCAAAGAGCGTATTGCTCAAGACGATTGCGAAAAAGGTTTCCTACTAGATGGTTTCCCACGCACTATCCCTCAGGCTGATGGCCTAAAAGAAATGGGCGTTGACGTAGATTACGTTATCGAATTCGACGTAGCTGACGACGTGATCGTTGAGCGTATGGCGGGTCGTCGTGCTCACCTTCCTTCAGGTCGTACTTACCACGTTGTTTACAACCCACCTAAAGTGGAAGGTAAAGATGACGTTACTGGTGAAGACCTTGTTGTTCGTGATGACGACAAAGAAGAAACAGTACGTGCACGTCTAGGTGTTTACCACGAGCAAACTGCTCCGCTTATCAACTACTACGGTAAAGAAGCTGAAGCAGGCAACACTAAGTACCTTAAATTCGACGGTACTAAGCAAGTTGCAGAAGTAAGCGCAGATATTGAGAAAGCGCTAGCATAATTTGCTAACGGCAAAATTTAATATTTTGATATATTTAAAAGCGACCCTCGGGTCGCTTTTTTATTTAGCCTGAAAGTACGCTGAACCATTTGGTTCGATGCGCCGTACAAACCAAGCCGTTTACCATGAATAGGATGTTATGAAAAACAACAATAATAAACAGGGCGTGTTACTGGTTAACTTAGGTACGCCTGATGAGCCAACCGCACCGGCCGTTAAACGCTTTCTAAGTCAGTTTCTTCATGATCACCGTGTCGTTGATATGACGCGTTGGCTTTGGTGTCCGATTCTTCACGGTGTCATTCTACCAATCCGCTCTCCAAAAGTAGCCAAGCTTTATCAATCGGTTTGGATGGAAGAGGGATCGCCTTTGATGGTGTACTCAAAACGACAAGCTCAGAAGCTTGCTGCGGCACTTGATATGCCTGTTGAGTTAGGCATGACTTATGGCAACCCAAGTCTGCAATCAGGCTTTGAAGCGTTGCAAGCTCAAGGCGTAGAAGAAGTGATTGTATTGCCGCTTTACCCGCAATACTCAGGCACTACGACCGCGGCTGTTTCTGATGGCATGACGAAAGCATTCAAAAACATACCTGTAATGCCAGAATTTAGCTTTATCCGCGACTACCACAATCATCCTAAGTACATCGCTGCACTTGCTCAATCAGTTCGTGAACATTGGGCTGAACATGGTCAAGGCGATTACCTGCTTTGTTCTTACCATGGTATCCCTAAGCGCTACGCAGACAACGGAGATATCTATCCTAAGCATTGTACAGAGACAACACGCTTGCTTGGAGAAGCGCTAGGTTTGAGTGACGACCAGATCGGCATGACTTACCAGTCTCGCTTTGGTCGAGAAGAGTGGCTACAACCATACACGGACAAGACACTAGAAGTGCTACCAAGTAAGGGCAAGAAGAAGCTCAACGTGCTGACTCCTGCGTTCTCTGCAGACTGTTTAGAAACGCTAGAAGAGATCTCAGAAGAGTGCCGAGAGATTTACCTAGAAGCAGGGGGCGAGAGCTTCAGCTACATTCCATGTCTGAATGATAACGATGACCACATCGAGATGATGGTAGAGTTAGTTCGCTCTAAGCTGTAACCGTTGATTGAACGTGTCTTAAAGTGGCGCGGATAAGAGACAACAAAAAGGGTCGCGATTGCGACCCTTTGTTTTTATTTGCACTTTAATATTAAGCGATTTGAGTTTGTTGCTCTTCAATCTGTTCCGCTGTGCTGTGCGTGTTTTCAGCACCATGCATCCAACGAACGAGAGTGTTAGAGAACAACAGTAGAATCACACCAGAAACAGTTGCTGTTACTGCGATACCGCTGAAGATTGCTAGTGCGCCTAGTTCACCTACGTGGGAACCAACATAACCAGCAACGTAGTTTGCGATTGCGTTACAACCGAACCATGCACCCATCATTAGTGATGCAAGACGTAGCGGAGCTAGCTTAGTTACTAGAGATAGACCAATAGGAGATAGACACAGTTCACCCAACGTATGGAAGAAGAACGCGCCGACTAGCCATAGCATTGATGTTTTAACCGCAGTATCACCACCTTGCTCCATAACAGCACCAACCATACATAGGAAGCCTAGTGCTAGGAAGAACATCGCAAAAGCGAACTTCATTGGTGAGTTAGGTTCACGTTTACCCAGTTTCACCCATAGAACGGCTAATACAGGTGCAAGAGTAATAATGAAGAATGGGTTTAGTGATTGGAACCACGCAGCAGGAACTTCAAAGCCACCGATCATACGATCTGTGTATTGTTGCGTGTAGATGTTCATTAGACCGCCAGCCTGCTCAAAGCCCGCCCAGAAAACGATCGTAAACAGGCTCATCACAAGGATAACCTTGATACGGTCGACTTCTTCTTTCGTTAGAGGCTCTTTTTTCGCAGATTTCTTAATTGCTAAGTCACGTTTAGCTGCTGGTACACGGCCAATGTCACCTAACCAAGATTGCGCCATAGTCATTTGCATCACAAGGCTGATGATCATACCAACACCAGCGGCAATGAAACCTGCTTTCCAACCAAATTCATTGGTTACTGAACCTGAAACGACACCAGCAAGTAGCGCACCTAGGTTGATACCCATATAGAAGATAGTGAATGCGCCATCACGACGGTTATCACCTTCGTTGTAAAGGTCACCAACCATGGTTGAAATGTTTGGCTTAAATAGGCCGTTACCACAGATAAGCAGAGCAAGACCTAGGTAGAAAGTGTGTAGAGAGCCAAGACCTAGTGCATCTGCTGGCATTGCTAGTGTGAACTGGCCAATAGCCATTAACGCACCACCAATCAGGATTGAACGGCGTTGACCCAAGTAGTTATCCGCAAGGTAACCACCGATAAGAGGCGTGATGTAGACAAGTCCAGTATAGATGCCGTAAAGGTCTAGGGCATCTTTAGTCGACCAGCCAAGACCACCATTCATTGTAGTGTCAGTTAAATACAGTACTAGAATGGCGCGCATTGCGTAGTAAGAAAAGCGTTCCCATAGTTCTGTACCGAACAGAAGGAACAAGCCACGTGGGTGACCAAAGTATTGATGTTGGTTTGACATAAGCTCTTCTAATAGTAGTTATTACATTTTTTAACGAAATCTACGTATACATGTCATTTTGATGACTTACAAACAATAAAATTTTATGTGACGATTCGTTTGCCTTATTAAATGATGGTTCTACGTTGATTTGGTGGGCTTTTCGTCGGTGAATTGGTCGTGTTACAAACTTATTTTTCATTTTTGTCTATAGACTTATTTTCTTAACCTTATGAAAAGGTGTAAGTTGTATGTGCAATATAAAGTGGCTTATTGATAGGTTACTTGAATGTCCATGACTCATCTTGGCCTTAATGCTAGGATGAAACAAAAACATAATTGGCTAGTAATAAAATGAAACGTTGGTATTTATTGTATTGTAAACGAGGAGAGCAAGTTAGGGCTAAGCAACACCTTGAAAACCAAGGCGTAGAGTGCTTTTACCCAACTTTCGAGGTCGAAAAGATCTTGCGAGGTAAGCGACAGAAAGTCGAAGAACCTTTGTTCCCTTGTTATGTTTTTGCCCGATTTGACTACGAACAGGGCCCTAATTTTACTTCAGTTCGCTCTACGCGAGGTGTAGTAGACTTTGTTCGTTTTGGCGCTCAGCCTAAAGAGATACAGGGCGATTTGGTGTATGAGCTCAAACAGCTTGATAAATGCGTAGACGAGCAGGCAAGTGATGAATGCATGCCTCAACCTGGCGATCAGGTTCGTGTGAAGAGCGGACAGTTTGCGGGTATTGATGCCATCTTCCAAGAACAAGATGGTGAGAAACGTTCAATTATGCTGGTTCAGATGATCACCAAGCGTGTACCTGTCAGCATAGACAACAGCGATTTAGATTTAAAATAGTCTAATTCCATCAAACACAAAAAAGAGGTGCGAAAGCACCTCTTTTTGATCGTATCTATTATGCCTGTCATAAAGGGCTGGTGGAGCCAACCCTTATTGATGTCGCTTAAAACTAGTATGAATCGTTGTGAACGGTCTGTACTGCACGGCCTGATGGGTCAACACAGTTTTGGAACGACTCATCCCATTCAATCGCTTTCGCTGAAGAACACGCTACTGAAGGGCCGCCAGGAACACACTCTGCCGCAGATGGCAGTGGGAACAACTCTTCAAAGATTTCGCGGTATACATAACCTTCTTTTGTTGTTGGTGTGTTGTAAGGGAAACGGTATTGCGCTGTTTCCATTTGCTGGTCCGTCACTTTCTGTTCTGCTACTTCTTTCAACGTATCGATCCAGCTGTAGCCTACGCCATCAGAGAACTGCTCTTTTTGACGCCATGCGATCGATTCTGGCAGGTAGTGCTCGAAACACTCACGAAGAATGTGTTTCTCCATCTTGCCGTTGCCACACATCTTGTCGGCTGGGTTCAAGCGCATTGCTACATCAATGAACTCTTTATCTAGGAAAGGTACACGGCCTTCTACACCCCAAGCTGCTAGTGATTTGTTAGCACGTGCGCAGTCAAACATGTTCAGAGCTAGAAGCTTACGTACAGTCTCTTCGTGGAATTCTTGAGCGTTTGGTGCTTTGTGGAAGTACAAGTAACCACCGAAAATCTCATCCGCGCCTTCGCCAGACAGTACCATCTTGATGCCCATTGCTTTGATCTTACGACCCATTAGGAACATTGGTGTTGAAGCTCGAATCGTTGTTACATCATAAGTTTCAATGTGGTAAATCACATCACGAATCGCGTCCAAACCTTCTTGGATGGTGTACGTCATTTCGTGGTGAACCGTACCAATTTGGTCGGCAACTTCACGAGCCGCTTTCAGATCAGGGGCGCCTTCTAGACCAACAGCAAAAGAGTGCAATTGTGGCCACCAAGCTTCAGACTTCTCATCATCTTCAATACGCATCGCTGCAAAGCGTTTTGCTACCGCAGATGTAATAGAAGAATCTAGACCGCCTGAAAGAAGTACACCGTAAGGCACGTCAGTCATCAGTTGGCGCTTGACCGCTGCTTCTAGCGCTTCAGTCAATTCTTCTTTGCTAGTGCTGTTGCCTTGTACTGCTGCATACTCATTCCAGTCGCGGATGTAGTAGCGTTGAGGCTCTGCATCTGCACTGCCGTAGTGACAACCTGGAGGGAACTCGCTCACGGTCTTACATACTGGTACTAGCGCTTTCATTTCTGAAGCAACGTAGTAGTTGCCGTGCTCATCGTAACCTTGGTAAAGCGGAATGATACCGATGTGGTCACGACCTACTAAGTATTCATCTTTTTCTTCATCGTAAAGTACGAATGCAAAAATACCGTTTAGTTCTTCAAGAAGGTCTGCGCCCATGTCTTGGTATAGCGCTAGGATAACTTCACAATCTGAATCGGTTTGGAATTCGTATTTGCCTTCGTAGCGAGCACGAATCTCTTTGTGGTTGTAGATTTCACCGTTTACAGCAAGGATGAGTTTTTTATCAGGGCTGTATAGTGGTTGCGCACCACTATTTAGGCCAACGATCGCTAGACGTTCATGCGCTAGAATTGCGCGCTCTGATGAGTAAATACCAGACCAGTCTGGACCGCGGTGACGAAGCTTTTTCGACATCTCAAGGGCGATAGGGCGCAATGCTGCTGCATCGCTCTTAATGTCTAAAATGCCAAATACTGAACACATACAACATCCTTTTTAAACTAAACAATTTTTAATCGGTATGGGTTCAATTTGCCATTCTGAGTAAAAAAAGCAACGTTTGATGATTAAAAAAATGATAAAAAGGCTTGATGATTAGATTATATTTAAAAATAGCTTTGATTTGGTGAATGAGATCAAGGTTTGGTTTAAAAAATACACAAAAATGTATGGTCCGCCCCGTTATTGCAACTACAATTAAGTCATAACGGAGTTGGTTTGCGCTAATGTATTCGGAGTCCTTGTTGGGAGCACTAGCTTCCCAGCTCCACGATGATATCTGCGCCAGA
>NZ_LNRB01000028.1:0-39231 GCF_001557945.1 Vibrio sp. CUB2
GATATCGAAAACTGCGCGTCCTTAGCTCAGCTGGATAGAGTACCTGGCTACGAACCAGGCGGTCGGAGGTTCGAATCCTCCAGGACGCGCCACTCTTTAGGGTTTCCTTGTGAACTCCTGATATTGGGAATACTGATATCGAAAACTGCGCGTCCTTAGCTCAGCTGGATAGAGTACCTGGCTACGAACCAGGCGGTCGGAGGTTCGAATCCTCCAGGACGCGCCACTCTTTAGGGTTTCCTTGTGAACTCCTGATATTGGTAATACTGATATCGAAAACCGTGCGTCCTTAGCTCAGCTGGATAGAGTACCTGGCTACGAACCAGGCGGTCGGAGGTTCGAATCCTCCAGGACGCGCCACTCTTTAGAAAAAGCCTCGCTTATGCGGGGCTTTTTTGTATCTGAGATCTGACCTCTTCCTTCAACTAAACTCCCATAAGCCATTCAAGCGTTTCTGTTTTAAGACTGCGCAACTTCTTGCTATCAACAAATTGCGAAACCTCAAAATCTAACCTAATCGTTTATAACCGCCACAAGAAAGGATAATTCGATGTTAGGGAAGACACTGATTGGCTGCACTCTTGGGTTGGTATGTGTAGCTCAAACTGCTTACGGTGCTGAAGGAGATGAGATTCCTCAACGGGCACAAACGGTAAGTGATGTCATAGAGCGCCCTGGCGTGCTCACGCCACGAGGACAGTGGTCATTCGACACATCACTTAGCTACACACAAAACTCTTCAAATAAGGTCTCTGTCGTCGGTTATACCGTGTTACCGACACTGATTGTCGGTCGAATTGAAGTCAGTGATGCGGATCGGACAACAGTAACGGTTGGTTTAACGGCTCGATATGGCTTAACCAATGCAACGGAATTGGAAGTTCGGCTACCCTACGTTTATCGCAATGACCAGATTGCAACGCGACCTATTCAGGACGGTTCGAATGCTGACGTGGTGAATACCACAATCGATGGTGGTGGGATGGGAGATGTGGAACTCGCTATTCGTCACCAGTTTAATTTTGACAGTGCGCCTTATTGGGTTGGTGGCCTTCGGGTGAAATCAGACACTGGCCGCTCTCCTTATGATGTATCGATCGACGAAGGTAGCAACTCTTTTAGTGATGTACCAACAGGCTCAGGTTTTTGGAGTTTTGAACCGAGTATCTCGATGATTTATCCAACTGACCCTGCGGTCTTGTATGCCAACCTCAGCTATATCTACAACTTAGAAGACAATGTCACAGTAGGGGATACCAAAGCTGATGTTGACCTTGGCGACACCATTTCCTTAGCGGGTGGTATGGGCTTTGCGGTGAACCCGGATCTGTCTTTCTCGCTCGGACTCAGCCATAAAACGATCATGAAAAGTAAAGTTAATGGCAGCTCTGCCGATGACGCGAAGCTACTTCAACTCGATGCGTTAACACTTGGGGTCAATTACGCGTTTAGCCCGCGAGCGTCGATCAATGTCAGCGCTCAAGCAGGCTTAACGGAAGATACTCCGGATTTCCAATTGACGATTCGAGTACCGTTTAATTTATAGCGCAACTCAATTTACTTAATGAGCCAAAGACATGCTCAAAGGATTACTAAAACGGTAATCCTTTTTTGATGCTCCATTAAGGAATTTCATTGAAGGTGATTAAGGAGTGCATCCTCAAGTTGCTGGTTTGCGCGTATCTGCTGCATGACACCAGTGACTTGCGCATCGATATCGACTAATGTGCTCAAGCCAATCACGCTGTTGTCAGTCGTGTTCTGAATGATATTGATGATACTGGAGTTAATGAAATCCGAACTGATGATGTTAGGTTGATTAGAGCTGGGCATATCAGGCGTATTGGCCGTATTGTCACCAATAAAGTTCCCTTCACCAAATTGAATGATGTTGACGATACCCTGATCGAGAGCGCCACCACCGTTAGGGTTATTACTGCCACTAATATTGGTAAGAGAGCCGTTTTCGATTACGAGGTTTGCTATCGTCGTGTTGAGGATATCTTGCCCATTAATTGTCGTAGTAATGCTCAGACCAATGTTTATCACGTAGTCATCAGTCAATTGAAACCCACCTCGCATCTCGGCAAGGGATTCATCTGGGACTGGTTTTAAAGCACCTAGTTCAATCACATTTGCCAGCGCGACAGAAGGCATGCAAAGACAAAACGCGATCAATACTTTTGATATTCTCATAACCACGCCTCCATTAGTTCTCACCAGCAACGGGCAAGGTAATACTGAATACTCCGAGTGAGTCTCTCGGTACACCACTCTCAACAGGCGAGGCGTGATAGATGGCAAATTTGTCATCGGTAATAAATCCCGAGCGTCCCATCTCAGCTTCGTTTCGAATCAGCAGTACGATCCCCTGATAATATTTCTCAAACTCTTCATATTTCATGATCATGGTGCCGCGGGAAGGATCGCCTAAGATCACTGAGTCGGCATTCATACCTCTGATCACGACAAAGTGCATGTATCCATCGAAATTCACCAATGTGATCCCCGGAACTCCAACTTTGCGGATCTTTTCTAACCCAACTTGAAAGCCGTCGGAATTTAGTCCGATAGAATCGAGGTAGAGCTTCATGTCTAACAAAGAGAAGCCTTTCTCTTTTATCTGCTCCTTATCTCCTTTGTCGTACATGATTTTGAAGATGTCTTGTTCCGTCGAAGGCGTGCCATAGTGATAGGTGAGTAATGAAGCTAGTGCGGCAGAGCCACAACTAAAATCGTATTGTTGACGGAAGACATCACCAAACACGATTTCCTTGTAGCTTTTTACCGGCACAGAAAAATGCCCTCGATGGGGAAGAAACTCCAACGAGTTGGCTGAAGCTGACATTGCCAGCAACAGCCAAGTTAAGTTATGCCAAACTTTCATATTGATAGTTACTTGAGTGTCAGGTTAACGACGGTTGAGTTCTGGATAAGCACGTTATTCCCTGTATTTTGAATCACGCTCGATATCCCTGAACTGTCTGCGAACGCACCTGGTGATAGTATGTTGTTTCCGCTTACCGTATTGGTCGCAACGTTATCTGACGAAATGCCGTCCACATCTGATTCCGCATAGAAGAGGTCTAACTCAACGTTTTGCCCACCTCTAGCTTCATTCATTGCTTCTAAGCTGACGGTTTCATCAGATAACGCTATGTCCTCTGCGTTTACAGAAACGGCCACTACCATACCCAAGGTACACAGTGCCAAACGCATCGCTTTCTCCTAGGTTCCTAGTTACTCGCCACCTGTAAATACACTCGCATTGGTAGCAACAGATTGTTGAATAAGTGAGTTAGAGCCGGCGTTTTGTGCCACGGTAGTAATACCTGCCGCACCACCTAGACCGCCTAGGTTATTCACGTTTTCAACTTTCACTTTGGCATCTTTTGCATCCGCTTTGTAAGTCACAGACGCAGAGTGAACACCACCCATCACTTTGGAATCAGCCACCACCATATCGACATCCATGTTTACTTGGTTGAAGCTGTCAGTATTGGTAGAGCTTGAATCGCTGTTGTCGTTGTAGCTGTCTTTAGTACTGTTGTCGCTGTTGTCATTAGCGAAACTACGGTTGTCACTTTGATCACGATTGTCGCTTTGATCTCGGTTATCAGAGTTGTTATCGGCATAGCTACGGTTGTCGCTGTTGTCGTTGTAGCTATCGTTGGTGCTTGAGTTACTGTTATCGTTGTTACTACGACGAGTGGTGGTGCTTGAGTCACTGTTGTCGTTGTTGCTACGGGTCGTATTCATGCTTGAATCAGAGTTGTCGTTTGCATAGCTACTGCTGTTGTCACTGCTATCACTTTGGTCACGATTGTCTGATTGATTTCGGTAGTCAGCTTGATCACGGTTGTCGCTATTGTCGTTGTAACTACCATTGGTGCTTGAGTCGGAGTTATCGTTCGCATAGCTACTGCTGTTGTCATTGTTGCTGTGATTGGTACTTGCGTTGTGATCACTGTTGTCGTTATTACTACGCGTGGTGTTCATGCTTGAATCTGAGTTGTCATTCGCGTTATTGGTACTGCTGTTGTTGTAGCTGCCGTTAGTACTTGCGTTATGATCACTGTTGTCGTTGTTACTACGCGTAGTGTTCATGCTTGAATCTGAACTGTCATTAGCGTTGTTAGTGCTCGAATTCGAACTATCAGCATGATTGAAACTGTTATTCGCAGTTGCATCATTTGAACTATTGTTTGTGTTCGCGCTTTCAGACCACTGGCTATTTCCATTCCCGTCATCCACTTCATTAACTGAAGGGAAAGCTAACACTGAACCACTAAATAGAATCGCCGACATAGCGATAGCAAGCCCTGTTTTGTTAAGAGTCATGTTGATTACTCCATTTCCTGATTTTCCTGATTAAAAATGACTGCATGTTTACTTCTTGCTGGCTCCATCGTTGCGGAAGCGAAGGAAGTATAGGTAAGGGTTTTAGGGCGAGTTTCTTACTATTGAGAAAATTACCAGTAGCAGCCGAGCGAACCTCTCGGTTGTTCATTGAGCGATTACAAAATCGAAGTTGAATCATTTATTTAGTGAGAATGGATCTCATTAGGGTGCTTCAAGTATGAAATTCCACACAGAAATAGGCTTAAAAAGTAGGCTTTTTCTCCTCCGACGAGTCACCCTAAAATAAAAACGACAAATTGATTGGGAGCCTTTGTTTTAAAAGGGTATCGTAAGAACAGTGACTTAGCTTTGATAGGCTGAACAGGTAGTGCGAAATCGTCTATTACCGCTCAAACCTTTTCATTATTTCTGTCTCTTTGTCGCGACGGTAAAGTCAGCCTGAACTGCTATATTTTTTCTATTGATAAATTTATCGACTTTGAATTTGTCGTGAGAAAACTCTGGCACACGGAGGTAAGTGGTATAAGTGCCAGCAAACAGTGGTGGATACTATGGGAACCAAGCATCTTCTCCTTTTAGCGGAGAACAATCTTCAAACCAGTTTAATAGAAGGACAACTATCAACTTTACCTGACATCTACGTCAAAACATGTTTACCAGAAGAAGCAGTGTTTCGCAGTCATACCATGCACGTTGATCTGGTGTTCATTGACTATGACTTCATGAGGCTACTTGAAGCGAGAGCATTGTTGCCCGATTTCGACCTATTTGGTTGGTCTCTTATGATTCACAATGTGCCTAATGAAAGGGTGGATAATGAGTTGCTTCGATGGAAATTGCTCAAAGGTATTTTATTGCGAAACGCTTCGGTCACACACATCAGTGAAAGTGTGGAATACATATTTCAAGGAGGACTATGGCTGCCAAGAGTGTACTTAGAGAAGCTGATCAGCAATTATCGTCACTCAAATCTTTCCATGGATTGTCAGCATGACTCATTAACCAGCCGGGAGAGGCAGATACTTGAGCTGCTCGCCTATGGGATATCGAATCAGCAAATTGCCTCTCAATTGTTCTTATCTGAGAGCACGGTGAAAAGTCATATCTACAAGTTGTACAAGAAACTCGATGTGCATTGCCGTCATGACGCGATAAAAATGGTTCGAATGAATGGAGGGTTAACGGCACAGTGATGGCCTGTAAAATAAAGAATGAGAAAAAATCAATAAGTGCTTAAATAATCATAAGTTCTTTTAAGAACGGCTAGTTAAAATACCCGAGGGGCAAACCTTTGCCTGCAATTCCTAGAATCATTGTCCTACTTATTTCTTGTCACTCCACTACCACATTAGTTTTGTGTAAATGAAATGTTTAAATTTAGTTGATTTAAGATAGGTTTATGTTTTTATTTTAGTTTTCATTCCATATGCTGTTTTCGTTTTGAAATCCCAATCGCAGTTTTTACAATCACTTTCATTTAGTGTGGTTATAGATTAAACAATCTCATGAGAAAAGTGGATTTTCGTATAATTTGTGATCTGGGTAGTGAATAAATAATCAATATTAAGGATTATTTAAAAGCTTCCTTAAACAAAATTGACAAAATTTAACCAATCGAGATAATCCATTGGTCGGGATTTGACGCTATTAAAGTCCTGCACATTGTCAGGATGACAAAGAAAGGAAGCAACATGACGAATATAGGAAGCCTGCTAGTAGATGCGGCCACCCTGATGTTAACAGGGATGGCGGTCGTATTTATTTTCCTCACCATTCTAGTTTATCTCGTTCGGCTGATGTCCAAATTGGTACCGGAAGAAGTACCAGCGCCGATCGCAGCACCGAAAACAAATACCAACGTTCAATCAACCTCTTCAGCTGTTAGTCCACAAGTAGTGGCGGCGATCTCGGCTGCGATTCATAAACATCGCGCCTCTGTCGCGAAGTAGCCGAAAGATAGGATTAAAAAGGAGTTTAAGAACATGTCTAAACCACTCGCTATTACAGATGTGGTCCTTCGTGACGCCCATCAGTCTCTATTCGCAACGCGTATGCGTATCGAAGATATGCTGCCTATCGCAGCTGAGTTAGATAAAGTTGGTTACTGGTCGCTAGAGACTTGGGGGGGCGCAACCTTTGATGCGTGTATCCGTTTCTTGGGTGAAGACCCATGGGAGCGCCTACGCGAACTGAAAAAGGCCATGCCAAATACACCAATGCAAATGCTACTGCGTGGTCAAAACCTTTTAGGATACCGCCACTATGCCGATGACGTAGTAGAGAAGTTTGTTGAACGCGCGCACGCAAATGGTATGGATGTGTTCCGTATCTTTGATGCAATGAACGATGTACGTAACTTCCAAAAAGCGGTGAAAGCAACGGTAGATGTTGGTGCTCACGCTCAAGGGACCTTGTCTTACACTACCAGCCCTGTGCATAACGCAGATACTTGGGTGGATTTGGCTAAACGTCTTGAAGACTTAGGCTGCCACTCTCTATGTATCAAGGACATGTCGGGTCTGCTTAAACCTTATGAAGCCGAAGAGCTGATCACACGCATCAAAGCGTCTTGTGATGTGCCATTAGCGCTTCATTGTCACGCAACAACTGGTCTATCTACTGCGACTGCTGTGAAAGCGGTAGAAGCAGGCATTGATATTCTTGATACCGCGATTTCTTCGATGAGCTGCACATACGGTCACACGCCTACAGAGACAGTGGTTGCGATGCTGCAAGGTACAGAGCGCGACACCAACCTAAAACTAGATCAAATCGAGCCTATCGCGGCTTACTTCCGTGAAGTACGTAAGAAATACGCGAAATGGGAAGGTCAGCTAAAAGGTGTGGATTCACGCATTTTGATCGCTCAAGTACCAGGTGGCATGTTGACCAACATGGAAGGTCAGCTTAAAGAACAAGGCGCTGCAGATCGTATCGATGAAGTATTGGAAGAGATCCCACGTGTACGTGAAGATCTTGGCTTTATCCCACTAGTAACACCGACTTCTCAGATCGTTGGTACTCAAGCGGTGATCAACGTACTAACAGGCGAGCGCTACAAGAGCATCACTAAAGAAACTGCGGGTGTTCTAAAAGGCGAATACGGTGCAGCTCCAGCAGCAGTAAACGCCGAGCTACAAACAAAAGTGCTGGATGGCAAAGAAGCCATTACTTGTCGTCCTGCTGATTTACTTGAAGCAGAAATGGAAACCCTAACCGTTGATTTGATGGAGAAAGCGCAATCTGAAGGCATTAAGCTAGCAAGCGAACGTGTCGACGATGTCCTAACTTACGCGCTGTTCCCTCAAGTCGGTCTGAAATTCCTGAAAAACCGTGGCAATCCAGATGCCTTTGAACCAGCACCAACCTTAGAAGCTGCAAAACCAGCTGCTGCACCTGTAGCGCAACCTGCTACTGGCGGTGTAGAAACCTACAGCGTGCGTGTTGATGGCCAAGTGTATGAAGTAGAAGTTGGGCCGCAAGGTCAATTAACATCTGTGACGCCAAATGCGGCGGCAGCGCCTGCTCAACCTGCAGCGCCAGTTGCTGCCAATAGTGCTGCGGAAGCAGTACCAGCGCCACTTGCGGGCAACATCTTTAAAGTCAATGTTCAGCCGGGTGCTGAAGTGGCGGAAGGTGACGTACTTTTGATTCTTGAAGCGATGAAGATGGAAACAGAAGTACGCGCTGCACGTGGTGGTGTGGTTCAAGAGTTGAACGTGAAAGAAGGGGACGCTGTTACCGTTGGCTCACCTCTTCTTAGCTTGTCGTAAGGGAGTATCATGGACGGATTGATGACCTTATGGTCAGAAACAGGGATCGCGAATTTTGAGTTCGGCCAAATCTGTATGATGTTGGTTGGTTGTACCTTGCTGTTTTTGGCGATCAAAAAAGGCTTTGAGCCCTTACTGTTATTGCCAATTGGTTTTGGTGCTATCTTAGCGAACATTCCAAACGCTGGCTTTACCGATCCGGGCGGTTTGTTGTACTACGTCTACTACATTGGGATCGAGTCGGGTGTGTTCCCACTGCTGATCTTCATGGGCGTAGGTGCGATGACCGACTTTGGCGCTTTGATTGCGAATCCGAAAACCTTGTGGTTAGGTGCTGCGGCGCAGTTTGGTATCTTCGCAACATTGTTTGGTGCTATTCTACTTAACTACGTGCCGGGTATGGAGTTCTCCATGGCGGATGCATCGTCTATCGCGATCATCGGTGGTGCGGATGGCCCAACGGCTATTTTCTTGGCGAGTAAACTCTCTCCAGATCTGTTAGGTGCGATTGCCGTGGCAGCATACAGCTACATGGCCTTAGTACCGATCATTCAGCCACCAATCATGAAAGCTCTGACAACCAAAGAAGAGCGCCAGATCAAGATGGCTCAGCTTCGCCATGTGGGTAAGTGGGAGAAAGTGATCTTCCCACTTGCTGTACTATTGATGACGATTCTGTTCTTACCTTCGGCAACGCCTTTAGTTGGTATGTTCTGTTTGGGTAACCTGATGCGTGAAGCCGGTGTAGTGGATCGTTTATCGAAAACCGCTCAAAACGAACTGATCAACATTGTGACCATTTTCTTGGGACTTGGTGTTGGTTCTAAGCTGCAAGCTGAGCAGTTCCTGAACCTAGAAACGCTGGGCATCTTGGGACTTGGCGCGGTCGCGTTCAGTATCGGTACTGGCGCGGGTGTTCTGATGGCGAAACTGCTTAACAAGTTCTCGAAAGAAGACATCAACCCACTTATTGGTGCGGCAGGCGTTTCTGCAGTACCAATGGCGGCACGTGTTGTGAATAAGGTTGGCTTGGAAGCAAACCCACAAAACTTCTTGTTGATGCACGCAATGGGACCAAACGTTGCTGGGGTACTCGGTTCAGCGGTAGCGGCTGGTATTTTGCTCGCACTTGTAGGCTAGTGTGTCACCGTAAGTAGTGCCTGAAAGTTGGTGGATATTCTATGAAATGGAATTAGCTATCAATTTACAAATTGGCGATTAACTTCGACAAACAAAATGGTTTATAGTCAAAGGGATGCTCTTGCATCCCTTTTTGTTTTCTCGCAGGGAATGGGTTATGGAACACAAACAGATAGCGATTACCGAATTTGGCGACGCAGACGTTCTTGCACTGCAAACCACCACAACATCGGCACCACAAGCGGGTGAAATCCTCATTAAAGTTGCCTACTCAGGCATAAATCCAATTGATGTTAAAACTCGAGCAGGGCTTGGATGGGCTGCCGCACAAAATAAAGATAACTTACCTTGGGTTCCGGGTTATGACATCTCAGGAAAAGTTGTTTCCTGTGGAGAGGGAACGTCGCGTTTTAATGAAGGCGACGAGGTAGCAGGGTTTATCGGCTTCCCTATCCGAGGCGGTGGTTACAGCCAATACGTTTGTGTTCCCGAATCTGAACTCAGCCATGTTCCAAACACTGTCACTTTAGAAGCGGCTGCGGTACTACCTCTTGCGGGACAAACGGCGGCTCAAGCATTAAGCAAAGCTAATGTTACCGAAGGCGACCGAGTATTGATTCTCGCTGGCGCTGGTGGCGTTGGGCATATAGCGGTACAAATCGCCGTCGCAACCAAAGCCGAAGTCTTTACCACCTGCAGTGAGCGAAATTTAGACTACCTCGCCACATTGGGGGCGCATGCAGTGAACTATCAATTTGCGCCAGTGTCAGAACGTGTTGAAGATGTGGATGTTTTGATTGATCTTGTTGGTGGCGATGCTGCTCTTGATGCTCTCAAATGCCTAACGGATGATGCTCGAGTCATCACCGTTCCAACCATTACCGCCGAACTGATCTGCGAAAAGGCTAAGCTGCTTGGATTTGAGGCGAGCGGTATGTTGGTGGAACCCGATCGCGAACAACTCGACACCTTACTTTATATGGTTGGGGTTGGATTGTTGAAAACAGAAATACAACACGTCTATCCGATGAATGAGGTTGTGGAAGCACACAAACAAGTCGAATCCGGACGGACGCGAGGCAAGATCTTGCTTGATATGACATGTTAGAAGCCTTTAATGCGGCTTTCGAAAACCTAGCACTGTGGTTTTCTGATTCTGCATTGTGGGTGTTATTCATTACCGGTTTTCTCAGTGCCACTTTGTTACCTGGTGGCTCTGAAGCGGGATTGATAGCCACTTTATCGTTAAACCAGTACTCCGTTTCTTCCATTATCATTGTCGCCACGATCGGTAATACGCTTGGTGGTTTGACTAACTATTGGCTTGGGTTGTGGATCCCTAATAAAACTCAAGACGAAAAGCACGGTCACACCGCATTGAAGTGGCTGTCAAAATATGGTTACTGGGGATTATTCTTTAGTTGGTTGCCTGTTATTGGCGACCCACTATGTTTAGCGGCAGGATGGTTAAGGATGAAGTTTCTGCCGTGTTTAGTTCTTATATTTTTAGGCAAAGCCGCAAGATACAGTGTGCTGGCTGCCATCTATCTCGGTTTATTTTAAGGAAAGCGCATGAGAATGTTTTGGGTAAGTGCGTGCTCACTTTTAGTGATCACGGGCTGCGCATCAAACGCCCCTGTTTCGTCATTGCCTGATGGGGTGACTTTCGTTGAGTCATCAAAAGCAGAAGAAGGCAAAGTAAAAATCCCATACCAGAAATATCAGCTCGATAACGGCCTTACGGTGATTCTGGCACCTGAAGATTCTGACCCACTTGTGCATGTGGATGTTACTTACCACGTGGGTTCTGCACGTGAAGAGATCGGTAAATCTGGCTTTGCGCACTTTTTTGAGCACATGATGTTTCAAGGCTCTGAGAACGTGGGTGATCAAGAGCACTTCAAAATTATTACGGAAGCGGGTGGTACTCTAAATGGTACAACTAACCGTGACCGCACCAACTACTTCGAAACCGTTCCGGCTAACCAGTTAGAAAAAATGTTGTGGCTCGAATCGGATCGCATGGGCTTTTTGCTCGATGCTGTGTCTCAACGTAAGTTTGAGATCCAACGTTCTACGGTGAAGAACGAACGAGCTCAGCGTTACGACAATCGACCTTATGGTTTGATTTGGGAACGCATGTCTGAAGCCTTGTACCCAGAAGGTCATCCGTATTCATGGCAAACCATCGGTTACGTAGAAGACCTTGATCGCGTGGATGTGAACGACCTGAAAGCCTTCTTCCTACGTTGGTATGGTCCAAACAACGCGGTATTGACCATCGGTGGTGATATCGATGTAGAACAGACGTTGGCGTGGGTGAACAAATACTTTGGCTCGATCCCTCGTGGCCCTGAGGTGGAAAACGCTCCTAAGCAACCTGCTAAGCTTGCTGAAAGCAAATACATCACATTAGAAGATCGTATCCAGCAGCCTATGGTCATGATCGCATGGCCGACAACTTATAGCGGTGAAGCGAATCAAGCCTCGCTGGATACTTTAGCTAGTGTGTTGGGCAGCGGCACGAACAGCGTGCTTTACCAAGACTTGGTCAAAACACAGAAAGCTGTCGATGCGGGCTCATTCCAAGATTGTGCTGAGCTATCGTGTAATTTCTATGTTTATGCGATGGGGGATTCTGGCGACAAAGGTGACTTATCCAAGCTCTATGATGAGTTAATGGCATCGTTGGATAAGTTCGCCAAAGATGGGGTAACTAAAGATCGTCTTGAGCAACTGAAAGGCAAAACCGAAGCCGACGCGATTTTTGCTCTAGAAAGTGTAAAAGGCAAGGTAACGCAGTTAGCATCAAACCAAACGTTCTTTGGTAAGCCAGATCTGATTGAACAGCAGCTTGAACAACTTCGTGCTGTTACGCCTGAATCGGTAGAAAAAGCATACAGTGACTTTATTCAAGGCAAGAACAAGGTAACGCTGAGCGTTGTGCCAAAAGGTAAGACAGAGCTAGCTGTGAAGCCTGCAACCTTCGTAACGCCAAAACGCACATTACCTGAGTACGAAAAGATCACCGATGACCAATTGGCTTATCGTCGTGCAACGGACAATTTCGACCGCTCTGTCCAACCGCCAGCGGGCGCGCCTGTTGAAGCGACGATGCCAAAACTGTACGACGTTCACTTCAAAAACGGTTCGGAATTACTTGGAACCGTAAGCAGCGAAACACCAACGGTGACAATGCAGTTTAGCTTGCCAGCTGGTACGCGTTTTGTTGAAAGAGGCAAAGAGGGCCTTGCTCAGCTCACTGCAGCGATGTTGCAAGAGGGCACTACTAAGCGCTCTGCAGAAGACATCCAAGCTGAATTAGACAAGCTTGGCAGCGTTATTTCTGTCGATGCGAGTGGTTACACGACGGACATCAGCGTTTCTGCACTTGAGAAGAACCTTGCCCCAACGTTGAAGATCGTTGAGGAGATGTTGTTGTCTCCGGCATTCAAGCAAGAAGATTTTGACCGAGTGAAAACACAAGCGTTAGAAGGTCTGGTTTATGAACACCAAAAACCAAGCTGGATGGCATCACAGGCAAGTCGCCAAGTGTTGTATGGTAACTCTATCTTTGCACGCCCGAAAGATGGCACCAAGGCGGGGCTTCAAGCGCTGACGTTGGATGATGTTCGTGATTTCTATGCGAAGCATTACACGCCACAAAGTGCACAGATCATTGCCGTTGGTGATATCAGCAAAGCGGACTTAGAGAAACAACTGTCTTTCTGGGCAAATTGGGAAGATGACGCCGCTCCGCTTTACGCGCCGCAAACTATCGCACCACTCGGTACGCAAAAAGTGCACTTGGTGGATAAGCCAGGGGCACCACAAAGTGTGGTCATGATGGTTCGTCAAGGTATGCCTTACGATGCAACAGGCGATTTCTATCTGGGTCAGTTAGCAAACTTTAACCTAGCGGGTAACTTTAATAGCCGTATCAACCAAAACCTTCGTGAAGACAAAGGCTACACTTATGGTGCTTATGGTTATTTCTCCGGTAATGTAGAAACGGGATCGGTTGTGTTTACTGCGCAAGTGCGAGCGGATTCGACGGTGGCGTCTATCATCGAGATGGAGAATGAGTTGAACGAGTTCTCACAATCGGGCATGACTGACGATGAATTGAAATTTATGCGCCAAGCGGTCGGTCAAAAAGATGCACTGAAATATGAGACGCCAACACAGAAAGGCAAACTCATCAGTGATATTTTGAAATACAACTTAGATAAAGACTATCTACAGCAACGAAACGCTATTGTTGAGACCGTCAATAAGCAGACGCTCAACGCTCTAGCACAGGAATGGTTTGACCCGAACGACTATCAAATCGTGGTCGTCGGAGATGCGAAATCCCTTCGCCCTCAACTAGAAAAGTTAGGGAAAGACGTGGAAGAGCTTGAAATCATTCGATAGAGTACACATTTAATAGCGGAGAGGAGACTCTCCGCTATTCGTTTCTAACTAGATAAATGACTTTTTGATGGGTTATTTATCTAGATGGATTATATATCAATAACTTAGCTTTCACTTGCCACGCTCGGCGAGTGTCCTGCTCCCAATATAAGCGAACCTCATTTTGACTGATTTTGCTGCGCGACTAAAACAAGTTGCATCAAACCCAGAAGTATTTAAGCAGTTTGGACGCGGTGTTGAGCGAGAAACTTTGCGCTATCGTCAGGATGGACACCTAGCAACAACACCTCATCCAGAGGGTTTGGGCTCAGCGTTCACAAACAAATGGATCACGACAGACTTTTCAGAATCTCTACTGGAATTCATTACGCCTGTATCACATGAGATCCCTGAATTGATGGGACAGTTGAAAGACATCCATCACTTCACTCAAACCAAAATGGGTGAAGAGAAAATGTGGCCACTTTCGATGCCATGTTATGTAGGCACTGAAGATGATATTCAGCTAGCTCAATATGGCTCATCAAACTCAGCAAAAATGAAAACGCTTTACCGTGAAGGTCTAAAACGCCGCTACGGTAGCTTGATGCAAATTATCTCGGGTGTGCACTTCAACTTCTCTTTCCCTGAATCGTTCTGGGATGCGCTGCATGGTGAGCAAGATGAAGAAGCTCGCCAAGAAACGAAATCCGCAGCGTACTTTGCTCTAATCCGTAACTACTACCGTTTTGGTTGGATGATCCCGTACTTCTTTGGTGCGTCACCAGCATTGTGTGGCTCGTTCATTCAAGGACGTGAAACGGATCTGCCATTTGAGAAAATTGGTGGCACCTTATATCTACCAAAAGCAACCTCTCTGCGTCTGAGTGATCTCGGTTACACCAACAGCGCTCAAAGCGTGCTTAAGATTGGCTTTAATAGTATCGACCAGTATCTTGAAGGTTTGAGTGACGCGATTCGTCGTCCATCTGAAGAGTTTGCTGAGATTGGTGTGAAAGTCGATGGTGAATATCGTCAGCTTAACTCAAACATTCTGCAAATTGAGAATGAATTGTATGCCCCAATTCGTCCGAAACGTGTAACGAAGAGCGGTGAAAAGCCTTCGGAAGCGCTTAAACGTGGCGGTGTGGAATACATTGAAGTTCGCTCGCTCGATGTGAACCCATTCAGTGCTGTTGGTGTGAGTGAAGAGCAGGTTCGCTTCCTTGACCTATTCCTAACGTGGGCAGCGCTTTCAGACTCAGACCCGATGGATAACTGTGAGCTAGAATGCTGGCGTGACAACTGGAACAAAGTCATTGTTTCTGGCCGCGAGAAAGGCTTGATGCTGCAAATCGGTTGCCAAGGCGAGCGTCTGTCTTTACAAGATTGGGCTCATCGCGTATTCGCTGACCTTCGTCTGATTGCGGTTGAAATGGATGCTGCAGCTGGTGGTAATGCGTACCAAGCGGTTTGTGACAAACTAGAATCTTGGATTGATGAACCAGAGCTTACCATTTCTGGCCAACTGCTTGAGCTGACAAAAGAGCACGGCGGTTTAGGTAAAGTGGGTTGTGCGCTTGGCATGAAGTTCCGTGAAGAAAACCTAGCACACAGCTATGAGCAATATTCAGCTGACGCAATGGAAACGGAAGTTGCGACATCGGTAGAGAAGCAAAAACAAGCAGAGCAAAGTGATACGTTATCCTTTGATGACTTCTTAGAAGATTACTTTGCTTACCTAAAACAATAATCAGCAGTAAGGACAGGGATTGGACATTAAGCCGTTAGTGGTGTCTGTACTTGGGAGCGTGATGTTAGCCGGTTGTGCGACTGCGCCCCCAAAGCAACAAGACAACCTATGTGAAATATTCCGAGAAAAATCCGGTTGGTATGAAGATGCCAAAGACATGGAAGAAGAGTGGGGCACGCCAATCAATGTGGCGATGGCGATCATTAAGCAAGAAAGTAGCTTTCGTCATGATGCTCGACCACCTAAAGACTATATTCTCGGCTTTATTCCGTGGGGACGCGTTAGCAGCGCTTACGGTTATGCTCAAGCCCAAGACCCTGCTTGGGATGACTTCCAAGATGCGACGGGACAAGGTGGCTCACGCACAAACTTCGACGACTCAATGATGTTTGTCGGTTGGTATACCCATGAAACTCGTCGCCAATTGGGTATCTCGTTGTGGGATCCTTACAATCAGTACCTTGCGTATCATGAAGGACGTGGCGGCTACAAACGCGGCACTTATAACAGCAAACCAAGCTTGATTAAGGTTGCTAGGCGCGTAGAGCAAACCGCAAAGACTTATGGCTGGCAGCTGAAACAATGTCGTCAGGAATTAGAAGACAACAGCGGCTGGTTCTTTTAGCTCATTCAATCCATGGATTATGAGTGAGGGAATGAACAGAAATAACGACCAATGCTTGTGAGTGTTGGTGATTACAATCAGGAGAGATGTAATGCCTTTATTAGACAGTTTTACCGTAGACCACACACGCATGAATGCACCAGCAGTCCGTGTGGCTAAAACGATGCAAACTCCAAAAGGAGACACCATCACGGTATTCGACCTACGTTTCACTGCGCCAAACAAAGACATCCTTTCTGAGAAAGGGATTCATACATTAGAGCACTTGTACGCAGGCTTTATGCGTAACCACTTAAATGGTGAGAGTGTTGAGATCATTGATATTTCACCAATGGGCTGTCGCACTGGTTTCTACATGAGTTTGATTGGCACGCCTTCAGAGCAACAAGTGGCTGACGCTTGGATTGCCGCGATGGAAGATGTTTTGAAAGTAGAAAACCAAAACAAGATCCCTGAGTTGAACGAGTACCAATGTGGTACAGCAGCCATGCACTCTCTGGATGAAGCAAAGCAAATCGCGAAGAACATTCTAGAAGCAGGTGTATCAGTCAATAAGAATGACGAGCTTGCGCTGCCAGAGTCAATGCTAAAAGAGCTACGTATCGACTAATCTGTCTTTCAGATAAAAGCGTATATTCGAAACGCATAAAAAAGAGCCTGACAATGTCAGGCTCTTTTTTGTTTTTTCGACGCTATTTATCGCTACTTTTCTTGAGTTTTGGGTACACCTTAACAAGCTTTATGCGATTCTCTTCAATATCGACAATTTCCATTGGATGCCCTGCGACTTGCACGCTTAAATGGCTTTCAGGAATGTCTTCTAAATGTTCTAGAATCAGACCGTTCAATGTACGTGGACCGTCGGTCGGTAGTTTCCACTTCAAGCCTTTGTTGATATCACGAATGTTGGCGCTGCCTTCGATCAAGAAGCTGCCATCACCTTGTGGTGTGATCTCTTCCGATAAGCTCGGTGCAATGGATGTGGTAAATTCGCCCACAATCTCTTCCAAGATATCTTCCAACGTCACCAGACCGTTAATGTCGCCATACTCATCGACAATCAAACCAATGCGCTGTTTGTTGCGTTGGAACTTCAACATCTGCACGTTCAGAGGTGTGCCTTCTGGGATGTAGTACACCTCATCGGCGGCACGTAGCAGTGTTTCTTTGTTGAACTCGTTCTTCTCTAGCATCAAACGGTACGCTTCGCGCAGACGCAGCATACCAACCACTTCATCAATCTGATCACGGTACAGCACAATGCGGCCATGAGGAGAGTGAGTCAGCTGACGTACGATAGATTTCCAATCGTCATTGATGTCGATGCCAGTGATCTCATTACGTGGCACCATGATGTCGTTCACGGTGACGTGTTCAAGATCCAAAATCGAAACCAGCATGTCTTGGTGACGGCGCGGAATCATGCCACCCGCTTCATTTACAACCGTGCGTAACTCTTCTGAACTAAGGTGATCTTCTGTGTTGTGATCGGCTTTCACACCAATAAGGCGGATAAAACCATTAGTAATAAAGTTCACTAACATCACCAGAGGTGAAAGAACTTTCATCAGAATCGTAAGGAGAATACTACTCGCGTAGGACACGCGTTCAGGGTAGAGGGCGGCGATGGTTTTCGGTGTGACTTCTGCAAATACGAGTACCACCATAGTCAGTGCACCAGTTGCGATGGCAACACCGATATCACCGTATAATCGCATACCCAAAATGGTCGCGATGGCAGACGCCAAAATATTAACAAGGTTGTTGCCGATAAGGATAAGACCAATCAAACGATCTGGACGGTCTAAGAGCTTTTCGACTCGCTTCGCCCCTTTATGCCCATTATTGGCTAAGTGCTTTAAGCGGTAACGGTTCAAAGACATCATCCCTGTTTCTGAACCTGAGAAGTAACCAGATATGACGATAAGACACGCGAGTAGCGCAAATAAGATACCCGTAGATATGTCGTCCAAAACGCAGCAGTTCCTTGTATATGTTTGGTTAATTTATGACCGAGCTTGGCCGTTAAGTCAATGGAATAAGGGGTACTCTATTTTATTTACCCATCAATATAAAGGATAAGGAGCACAAGGCTCCTTATTAATTGAATTTAATAGATGGATTACATCAACTTAAAATGATCTCTTTCACGAAGCGACTGCCAAAGTAAGCCAAGGTCAGTAGTGTCGCACCCGCGACTGCAAACCAAGTCACTTTCTTACCACGCCAGCCTTTTTGGTAATGGCCCCAAAGCAAGATGGAATACACAATCCAAGCGATGAAAGAAAGAATGCCTTTGTGTGCTTTACCTTGAGCAAACATGTCTTGTACGAAGACAAAACCAGTAATCAATGTGCCTGTGAGTAATAAGTTACCAATCAAGATAATCTTGAACAGTTGTCGTTCAACCATCATCAATGGTGGCAAGTTCGGATTAATTGCCAACGACTTCTTGGCTTTGAGCTTGTGGTCGAGCCACGCCAGTTGCAGCGCGTATAGCGCACCAATGGTCAAAGTCGCGTAGGAGAACAGCGCAAAAGAAATGTGAATAAGTAGCTTAGGGTCGTTCTCTAAATGCTTAATAAACGTGCTTGGTAAGAAGGTAGCAGCAGTTAAGTTGATGGCAGCAAAGCTATAAACCACAGGAAGAAGGAACCACAAACGATTCTTGAGCATCGCCACACTCATCGCAAGGGATATGATAAAGCTGATCAAAGAAGCGACGTTAAGAATGCTGAGGTTTTGCCCTGAACCGTCGAAAATCAGATCACTCAGAATCCAAGCGTGAAAAACCAACGCACATGCCGCACTGGCAAATACGGTTTTCGCTTTGATTCCTGACTGCTGAGAGAGTCCGGGAATGATGGTCGCAATTGCCAAAACGTAAAGAATGGCGGCTGCGATGGCAATTAAGCTATCCATGAATCTTAAGAGTTATTGTGCACAATGGTGAAAATTATACCTTGCATTACTCTTTGGGGCTATGGGCGATGCCTCATCAATCACGAGAGATGAGATATTGAAATTAACAAGTTAGCCCTCAAGTTAAGGATAAGAGCAGTGTTCGGGTATGACTGTGACGTTGGCTAAGGTATACTCACACTAATTAATCGCCATTTTAGCGAAGAGACAAAGATGTTTGAGAATTTAACGGATCGATTATCCAAAACGCTGAAGAATATCAGCGGTAAAGGTCGTCTGACCGAAGACAACATTAAAGAAACCCTACGTGAAGTACGCATGGCACTATTGGAAGCGGACGTTGCGCTTCCTGTTGTACGTGAATTTGTAAACCGCGTTAAAGAAAAAGCGGTGGGTGTAGAAGTTTCTAAATCCCTAACACCGGGTCAAGAGTTCATCAAGATCGTTCAAGCTGAGCTTGAAGCGGTTATGGGTGAATCTAACGAAGCTCTTAACCTAGCAGCACAGCCGCCAGCAGTGCTTTTGATGGCAGGTCTACAAGGTGCGGGTAAAACTACATCGGTAGGTAAGCTTTCTAAACTGCTAAAAGAGCGTGATAAGAAGAAAGTTTTGGTTGTGTCTGCCGACGTTTACCGTCCTGCGGCAATCAAACAGCTAGAAACCTTAGCATCAGACATCGGTGTCGACTTCTTCCCATCTTCACCGGATCAAAAGCCAATTGATATTGCTAACGCAGCTATCGATCACGCGAAGAAGAAATTCTACGACGTGTTGATTGTCGATACCGCGGGTCGTTTGGCTATCGATGAAGAAATGATGGGTGAGATTAAAGATCTTCACTCAGCGATTAACCCTGTTGAGACGCTGTTTGTTGTCGATGCAATGACAGGTCAAGATGCGGCGAATACAGCAAAAGCATTCGGTGATGCGTTACCGCTAACTGGTGTGATTCTGACTAAAGTCGATGGTGATGCACGTGGTGGTGCGGCGCTATCAGTTCGTCACATCACTGGTAAGCCAATCAAATTCCTAGGTGTGGGTGAGAAAACCGACGCACTAGAACCGTTCCACCCTGATCGTGTTGCATCGCGCATTCTAGGTATGGGTGACGTACTGTCACTTATCGAAGACCTACAACGCAATGTAGACCAAGAAAAAGCAGAGAAACTAGCGAAGAAGTTCAAAGAGAAGAAAGGTTTTGACCTTGAAGACTTCCGTGAACAGCTAGGTCAAATGCAAAACATGGGTGGCATGATGGGCATGCTAGACAAGCTACCAGGCATGTCTCAGCTACCATCAGACGTGAAAGACAAAGTTGACGACAAGATGTTTAAGCAGATGGAAGCGATCATCAGCTCAATGACAATGAAAGAACGTCAACGCCCAGAAATCATCAAAGGTTCGCGTAAGAAGCGTATCGCTGCAGGTTCTGGTGTTCAGGTTCAAGACGTTAACCGTCTACTGAAGCAGTTCACCCAAATGCAGAAGATGATGAAGAAAATGCAAAAGGGCGGCATGAAAGGCATGATGCGCAACATGCAAGGCATGATGGGCGGCGGCGGTATGGGTGGAGGCGGTGGCTTCAATCCATTTGGCCGTTAAACGATTGCCTAGACTTTAGTTTCAGGGTGTTAGCTACATCACAAACTTGAATTTCAATTTATGTTGGTGAAAAAGTAACTAAATCCCTTGCATTGCTTCGGGATAAGAGTAAAATTCCGGAGCTTTATTTTGGCACGAGACCCCAGGTTGTTCAGTTTTATGAATGATTATTGGGGTTAATTTTATTTTTGAGAAAGCAAAGAGGACGACATGGTAACCATTCGTTTGGCACGTCACGGCGCTAAAAAGCGTCCATTTTATCAAATCGTAGTAGCGGACAGCCGCAACGCTGCAACTGGCCGTTTCATCGAGAAAGTTGGTTTCTTTAACCCAACTGCAAAAGGTCAAGAAGAAGGTCTACGTCTAGACCTAGACCGCGTTAACCACTGGGTTGGTCAAGGCGCGTCTCTATCTGACCGCGTTGCTAAGCTAGTTAAAGACGCTCAAAAAGCGGCTTAATTTTTTACTTTAGAAGTAGAAACTAGTTTATGTCGATGAAAGGTAAAGAAACAATGAGCAACGAAAAGATTGTTGTAGGCAAGTTTGGTGCTACTTACGGCATTCGTGGTTGGCTTAAAGTTTTTTCCTACACAGACAATGCTGAAAGCATTTTCGATTACAGCCCTTGGTTTATTAACCAAAAGGGTACGTGGGTTGAGTACAAAGTAGAAAGCTGGAAACGCCATAACAAAGGTATGGTGGCTAAGCTGGAAGGTCTAGATATTCGTGAAGACGCGCATCTAATGACAAACTTTGAAATTGCTATCGACCCTGCGGTACTTCCTGAATTGTCAGAAGATGAGTTCTACTGGCGTGAATTGTTTGGGATGCAAGTAGTAACCACTAAAGGTTACGATCTAGGTGTCGTATCTGACATTTTAGAAACTGGCTCAAACGATGTTCTGGTTGTTAAAGCAAATCTTAAAGATGCTTTCGGGCAGAAGGAACGATTAATCCCGTTCCTTGAAGAGCAAGTGATCATCAAAGTTGATCGCGAAGCTCAACGGATCGAAGTTGACTGGGATCCTGGATTCTAATCTCCAAAATTACAGAGCGAGATAAACATGTGGGTTGGCGTAATTAGCCTGTTTCCTGAAATGTTCCGTTCTGTTACTGATTTTGGGGTAACAGGTCAAGCGGTTAAAAAAGGTCTTTTGTCGATTGAGACTTGGAATCCTCGCGATTTCACTCACGACAAGCATCGCACTGTCGATGACCGACCTTACGGTGGTGGCCCTGGTATGCTAATGATGGTTCAGCCTTTGCGCGATGCCATTCATACCGCGAAAGCAGCCTCACCGGGTAAGACGAAAGTCATTTACCTTTCTCCTCAAGGTCGCAAGCTCGACCAAAAAGGAGTAGAAGAACTGGCAACAAACGAGAATTTACTTCTGATTTGTGGCCGTTACGAAGGGGTAGATGAGCGCATCATTCAATCTGAAGTCGACGAAGAATGGTCGATTGGTGATTTTGTGATGACGGGTGGTGAGATACCAGCCATGACGTTAATCGATTCTGTCTCTCGGTTTGTTCCGGGTGTACTAGGGGATTTCGCGTCAGCAGAAGAAGACTCTTTTGCAAATGGCTTGTTAGATTGCCCTCACTATACGCGTCCTGAAGTGTTGGATGATAAAGAAGTGCCAGCGGTACTGATGTCAGGCAACCACAAGGACATTCGTCAATGGCGACTAAAGCAGTCGCTAGGCCGAACTTGGCTAAGAAGACCAGAGCTCCTGGAAAACCTAGCTCTGACTGACGAACAGGAACAATTACTTGCTGAGTTCATTAGTGAACATAACGCAAAGTAACCTAATTTATTTAGTATCAGTTTATTCTAGGAATTTAAAAAATGAGTAACATCATCAAGGCTCTTGAAGAAGAGCAAATGAAATCAGGCCTGCCTAAATTTGCACCAGGTGACACTGTTGTAGTTCAGGTTAAAGTTAAAGAAGGTGAGCGTGAGCGTCTACAGGCTTTTGAAGGCGTTGTAATCGCAATCCGTAACCGTGGTCTTCACTCTGCTTTCACTGTACGTAAGATCTCTAACGGTGAAGGTGTTGAGCGTACGTTCCAAACTCACTCTCCAGTTGTTGATAGCATCGAAGTTAAACGCCGTGGTGCAGTACGTCGTGCCAAGTTGTACTACCTACGTGAGCGTTCTGGTAAGTCAGCTCGTATCAAAGAGAAACTTGCTAAGAAGTAATGCTATAACTAGCGTTCTCATAGTAAACGGAGCCCATCTGGGCTCCGTTTTTTTATGCGTGAAAAAGTTAGGGAACGGACTTCGCCCTTCGAGATGCGGGAACGCTAAGATTCGAGAGCGCTTCGCTTTAGGTATCGAGAGGTGTTGTTGGAAGGCTAGTGCAAGAAGTTTGGCCCCCCGAAGATGTTGACAGGACTTGTCCCTAAAAAACAAAATAGAGCCGAATCCCGAATCCCGAATCCCGAATCCCGAATCCCGAATCCCGAATCCCGAATCCCGAATCCCGAATCCCGAATCCCGAAACCCGAAACCCGAAACCCGAATCCCGAATCCCGAATCCCGAATCCCGAAAAACAAAAAGGGCTGATGCTCTCACATCAACCCCTCTCTTTATTCTCGAAGCGCAGCGTTCTCGTTTCTCGACTCTAGCTTTTTCAATTCTTTAGTACTGGTCTTCAGACCAACCATCGCTGTCCGACATATCTGGTGCACCGGCGATGGCGTTTTCTTCATCAGCCCATTCGCCAAAATCAATCATTTGGCATTGTTTACTGCAGAAAGGGCGGTGAGGGCTTTGCTCGCCCCACTCAACGTCAGCGCCACATTGTGGGCATGGAACGACTGTAATTTTAGACATCGTCATTCGTCCTATTTATTCGGAGTTCAAAGGTATTAAGGCAATAGTAGTGCTTGTTGAGCTTAGCTACAAACAGCAAGTTCAAACTCGACATCTTGCGTGCAAGCTTGACCACTTTCAAAAGCCATAAACTTGATGGCGAAACGGTTCTTATGACCCGAAATCATCGGGTAGACACCGTATTCCATTGGGATGTGTAAACGTAAAATATTGGCTTCATCAGCATCACTTTGGAAAAAGCCTGCGCGGGCGATTTGCGCTTTGAAGTGACCCGTTTCGCGAGTAAGTTTTAACCATAGCGCTAACGCATCAGAAAGTGGCTTTAAGCTGACTTGCCATTGGTTAGCATCGTGCTTTTTGCGCTCAATCGGTAAATGAAGCCAATAATGCAAAGCGGGTAGGTCGAAACAACATGAACCACCAGGTAGATTGAAACGCTGGCGAATTGAACTTAAGAAGCGGTCTTCTTTTAATGCTTGGCCGAAGCGCTCAGCTGCCATCAATTGGCTGTGTACGACATCGATCTCTTTTAGAAGCTCATTCAATGCTTGTTGATCTACGCCATCAACATTGAGCCAGTTACGATAAGCTAAACGCTGCTTTTCAAGATCTTTAGCGAGTTCGCTTTTTAGCTGGATTTGCTCGAAGATCTCGACCATATCGAAAAGGGCACGAAAGAACAGCTGATATTGATGGTTATCAGCAAAACTTGAGGCTAGATGAGCCTGACGCAGCAAAGACTCAACTCTTAAATAGATGCGAGTTTTTTCATTTAACGGATGTTCAAATTTGTGCGTGGTCATCGACATTAGCCTTGGTGAGTTTCATTCCTATTTTCGCAGATTTTTCTTATACATGGCTAGGTACTTTTCGTGTAAATCTGTGATTTGAAGCAAAAGATCTGGGTCATCTGGATTATTCTTCACTACATCATCCGCCAGAGCAAGCCGTTGCTCACGAGAAGCCTGGGACGCCAAGATCGCATTTGCCTGCTCTTCGCTTACGTTATCGCGTTTTACAGTTCTGGAGATCTGAGTTTGTGGGTCAACATCGACGACAAGAACTCGATCACATAAGCTATCAAGCTTGTTCTCTACCAATAAAGGTACAACCAAGAGGGCATAGTCCGATGTGACTTGCTCCAAATCTTCGATCATCTTTTCACGAATCATCGGATGTAATAAACCATTAAGCCATGCTTTCTCTTCTGGATGAGAGAAGATCTTTTCTCTTAATTTGGCTCTATCAAGTGTCTGATCATCGCGAACAATATCCGCACCAAAATGTTCGATTATGGCATTAAGTCCGGGAGTTCCCGGCTCAACCACTTCTCGAGCTACGATATCAGCATCGACAATATCGATTTTGAACTGTTGTTTGAATAGGTTTGCCACCGTGGTTTTGCCACTCGCAATACCGCCGGTTAAGCCAATAACAAAAGCCATTTACACTCCTAGAATCGACGTAAAGTACCAGTTGAGGATTTGATGGCCCCAAATTAGGCTCACCCATCCCGCAATTGCAAGGTAAGGGCCGAAAGGAAAGGCTTTCTCGATACCTTGTTTTTGCAAACGCAGTTGAATAAGACCAAAGATGACGCCCACTACTGATGAAAGCAGAATGATCATCGGTAGTGATTGCCAACCCAGCCAAGCCCCTAAGGCTGCAAGGAGTTTAAAGTCGCCATAGCCCATGCCTTCTTTGCCTGTAAGGAGCTTAAACAACCAGTAAACACTCCAAAGACACAGATAACCTGCCATTGCACCAATGATGGAGTCTTGTAGGTTCACAGGGCTGATGCCAGAGAGCGCGAGCGCAATACCTGCCCACATTAATGGCAATGTAAGTTGGTCAGGCAACAACATGGTATCGAGATCAATAAATGTGGCGGCAATCAATACAAAGGTAAAGAAAACCAGCGCGACAGTGAAGTAGCTAAAACCGAAGTGAAAAGCGATAAAACCCGAACAAAAGGCAGTAAGCAGTTCGATAAGAGGGTAGCGTGCACTGATAGGAGATTGGCAGTTGTGGCATTTACCGCGCAGAAGCAACCAACTAATCACTGGGATATTGTCACGAATACGAATTTGAGTGCCACATTGCTGACAAGATGAGCGTGGTACGCTTAATGTCAGTTTCTCTTTTGGTGGTTCGATTTTGTATTCAGGGAATGATTCCGCGCATTCGCGTCGCCATTCTAATTCCATGATTTTGGGTAATCGATAAATAACAACGTTGAGGAAACTACCCACGATTAAACCGAAAACCGTGGCAAATACAACGAATAGCCATGGGTAGTACTGGAATACTTCCATATCTGTCTCTTGAGCGATGAATCAAACAAGCAAGATGCTGTTTTGAAGGAATTAATTTGCTAAAGGATCATTCTATCCCAATACGCTCATCAAGTTAAAGATTGGCAAGTACATTGCTGTGACCAAACCGCCAACAACGACACCGAGAAAAACGATGATCAGCGGCTCTAAAATCTTACTTAGGTTATCGACGGTATTATCGACTTCAAACTCGTAAATTGCGGCAATCTTGTTGAGCATGTCATCCAAACGGCCAGATTCTTCGCCAATCATGACCATTTGCAATACTAGTTCGGGGAAGACATTGCAGTTGCGCATCGCAATATACATTGGCATACCCGCAGCCGTATCTCGGTACACCTCTTCTATTGCCAATTGATAGTGCATGTTACCCGAGGTTTTTGAGGTGGTTTTTAACGCGGTGAGAATTGGGATTCCGGCACTAAAACTGGTGGCAAGCGTTCGGCTAAACTTGGCAATGGCGGCTTTGGATAAAACAGGGCCCAAGATGGGAATCTTTAAACTGGATCGAGCGAGCAATAGCTTGAAAGAATCAGAGCGGTTCGATATGACTTTTGAGCCGATCAAGAGACTCAAGAAACCGAGTCCAATGAAAGGGCCCCAGTTTTGAGTCCAAGCTGAGAGGTCTAATACCATCTGAGTAAAAGCAGGTAAATCTGCACCAAAGCCTACAAACATTTTTTCAAACTCAGGAATGACCCGAGTCAGCATTAGGTAGGAAACCCCTAAGGCAACTAAGACAACCATGGCCGGATAAATAAGCGCTTTGATCACTTTAGCGCGCAACTGTTCGCTTTTTTCTCTGTAGGTTGCTAAGCGCTCGAAGACTTGGGATAAGTTACCAGACTGTTCACCTGTTGCGATTAAATCGGTATAAAGCGGGTCAAAATGCGTGCTAGCGGTACGCATGGCTTTCGACATTGGCGTTCCCGCCTCTACCGCCCGTGTCACACTCATTAAAATCGATTTCATTTCCGCTTTTTTATGGTTTTCTGAAACCAACTTAAGTGCCTGAACAATCGGGACGCCTGTCATCAGCATGGTAGCTATTTGGCGAGTAAACACCGTGATGTCTTTTCCTTTGACTCTATGGCTCAGTTTAGTAATAAAAGAAATACTGCCCTTTTTCAGTTTCTTGATTTTGATGTGCTGAGCGTCGAGGCGTTCTCTTACTTCGATTTCCGTCATTGCAAGGACATTACCTGAGGTCTTTTTGCCCGAGCTATTGATGCCTTTCCAACGGTAGTTCTTAAGTTGAGGAGTGATGGTTTTCATAAGCGGAGTGACTGCCTAAAATTTCTGAAAAAGTTAAAAGTAGAGAACGCGTTGTAATTCGCTGAAGCTAGTGACGCCTTGTTTGAGTTTTTCTATACCAGACATTTGTAGGGTTTGCATCCCTTTGGCGATAGCGAGTTTTTCTAATTCGTGTACTGAAGCTCCTTTTATGAGCGCCTCAGATAGGGACTCTTCAAACGTCATCACTTCATAGATGCCCGTTCGACCTGAATAACCGTGGGTACACTCGTTACAACCATCTGGATTGGCTTTAAAGACATGCTCTGTGCTGATAATCCCAATATGTTGCAGTTGGGCATTTGGTTCTTGCGGCTGCCTGCAGTGTGGGCAGAGTTTACGTGCTAACCGCTGGGCGATGATCAAACTGAGTGAGGAGGCAAGGTTAAAGCTTTCCACACCCATGTTGGATAAGCGGATTACGGTTTCAGCGGCCGAGTTGGTGTGTAAAGTGGAAAGAACCAAGTGACCAGTTTGTGATGCTTTGATCGCGATTTCTGCCGTATCGAGGTCCCGGATCTCACCCACCATGACCACATCAGGATCCTGACGTAAAAACGAACGAAGTGCTTCGGCAAAACCAAAACCGATCTTAGGCTGAACTTGAACTTGGTTAATGCCGGGTAAGTTTATCTCCACTGGGTCTTCCGCAGTCGAGATGTTGATCTCTGGTTTGTTAAGAATGCTTAGCCCTGTGTAAAGAGAAACGGTTTTGCCACTGCCTGTTGGACCCGTCATCAAAATCATGCCTTGTGGCCGACGCAGAGCATCCAAATAAAGCTGTTTCTGCTGGTCGCTATAACCAAGTTTATTGATATCTAATGCTGCAGAACTGCTGTCGAGCAAACGCAGGACGATCTTCTCCCCAAATAGGGTTGGCAGTGTAGAAACGCGCATATCAATGGCGGTGTCTTGGTTTAGCTTAAGTTTGATTCGTCCATCCTGAGGTAAGCGACGTTCAGCAATATCGAGTTTAGATAGGATTTTTATACGTGCGGAAAGGCGACGGCTTAAGTGGCTAGGTGGCTGTTGAATTTCAATCAAGATGCCATCGCAGCGTAAACGGACTCGATACATGTTTTCGTAGGGTTCGAAGTGAATATCGGAAGCCCCTTTACGAACGGCATCGAGTAAGATTTGGTTGATATAACGACTGACCGGTGATTCGTCTTGGCTGAGATCTTCAATGTTCTCAATCTCATCATCTCCAATCTCAACCAAGCTTGCGAGCTCATCTTGGTTTATCTCTTTTAACCCCGACTTTTCCTGCCCAAGTGCTCGGCCATATAAGCGCCGAATCGCAGCGGTTAGCTCGCGAAAATCCGCCAGAACTAGCTCTACTTGTAAGCCGGTAGCAAAACGAAAGTCGTCTTCGGCTTGAAGATTGGTTGGATCGGCAACTGCAAGAATCAAAGTTGAAGAGGTGCGATTAAGCGGCAGAGCATTATGCCGAGTGATTAAATCTCGCAAACCTAGCGTTTGGCATAACGAAGCGTATTCGTATTGATTGAGAGAAGTGCAAGAAAGCCCAAAAACAGAGCTTAGGTGCTCCGTTAATTCATGAGATTGGAAAAAACCAGAATTGAGCAAAGCCTCTGGCATTGATATACCAGAAGCTTTAGCTTGCTCAAGCAACAGTTCTTCTTGGGAAAAGGTGAGTATCCCTGCTTGGCGAAGAACTGTTGAGAGGTTGGTTAGCATTTTAACATGCTCTCGGTATCAAATTTTGTGGAATGTTCTGCGCGTTTGTACATCTCCAACCTGTTAAATTTGATCTGGAGAAAGTTAATACCGCTTCCGCTCCACTAACTCCAAGAGAACCATGTGTAAATTTGAACATTAGTTGATTTGTAGCTGAAATCGATAGTCTACCTAGGTAGTTTGAGGTCGGGCCTATTTGAGCGTAATCAAACAAAGCGCTTGCTTGGCTTACTGTTATATCACCGTACTCCTGTATATAAAGTTCAGCAGGGGTGAGGACGGAGTTCATTGTTAGCATTGCTGAAGCAATTTCATTTTTTTTTAGGTAGGAGTCATACAAGGGAATAGATATCGCGCTTAGTCCTCCAATTATTGCCGTAATAATGAGGAGTTCAATCATTGTATATCCGTTTTCTCTTTGCAGTATTTTTTGAATCATAAAGTGAAAGGAGGCAAAGCCTCCCCTCCAATCAAGTTAACTACAACCTTCTAATGATACACCTGTATCATGAGTACACGCCCATCCAGTAGTTTCTCTGCTTAGTGTCAGTTTTTTGCTTTGTAGCGCACCATCTGCAAATGTGAAGCCAATAGATGCCGAAACTGAACTGTTTGGATTTAGGGTTATTTCGCCAAGAGAGTTTGCACTAGATACAGTTCCTAACTCACTCAGGCTAGCCAATGCTCCATTCTGTTGATAGGCAAGCTCTGCAGGGGTTTGAAGTGCCTTAAGCGTTGCTAATGCTGAGGATGCTTCCCCTTTTTTTACGTAGTCTTGATAGGCAGGGATAGCTATTGCAGCCAAAACTCCAATAATTGCAACCACAATCATCAATTCAATCAGCGTAAAACCTTGCTGCTTTTTCTGTTTATTCGTTTTCATCTTGTTTCCTTAAGATAAATTTAGTTAATGCTTATGCATGGGGCAGAAGAGTAAGAAGAGTAGAAACAAGTGGAAACTGGAAACGAAGGGGCTCTCGAGTGAGATAAAAATCTTTGCACTGTAGTTGCATATTGCATGCAAGGTTTTGCGAGTGGTGTTATTTTTTAAGCGGATGAAAATAAAGAGCCTTGCGGCTCTTTATTGCGGTTTGAAAAGCGTAACTCTATGAGATTAAGAGAGTTAGTATCGCTTGGTTCTCTGGAATTACTTGAAGCGCATCGAAAGATCCATCGCTTTTAGGTGCTTAGTCAAAGCACCTACCGAGATGTAATCGACGCCAGTTTCTGCATATTCAGCGATGGTCTCTAGAGTAACGTTACCTGAATTTTCTAACGCCGCACGACCTGCGTTGATCGCGACCGCTTCACGCATCATATCTGTCGTGAAGTTATCTAGCATGATGATGTCGGCACCCGCTTCGATTGCTTCTTTTAGCTCTTCCAAGCTTTCCGTCTCTACCTCAACAGGCTTACCTGGGTTTAATTGTTTTGCGGTAGTGATCGCTTGAGTAATGCCGCCACAAGCAATGATGTGGTTTTCTTTAATAAGGTAGGCATCGAACACACCGATACGATGGTTGAAACCACCGCCACAAGCTACTGCGTATTTAAGTGCACTACGTAGACCAGGAATCGTTTTACGTGTATCTAATAAACGGCATTCAGTGTGGGCAATTTTCTCTGCGTACTCAGCGGTAACGGTCGCACAACCTGAAAGGGTTTGAATAAAGTTCATTGCGTTGCGCTCGCCAGTGAGCAAATCACGAGCAGGACCTGTCAGTGTACAAAGTGTTTGGTTTGGTTCAACCTTGTCGCCATCTTTTACATGCCACTCGATGGTTACTTTGCTACCCAGTTGTTTAAATACTTCATCTGCCCAAGCTTGGCCACAAAACACACCGTGTTCACGAGTGATGATGGTTGCGGTGTTAATAGCGTCAGCTGGGATAAGCGATGCGGTGATGTCTTTGTCTGCATCCAATGTGCCACCTAGATCTTCTTTTAGGGTATCGGCTACGGCGCGAGTGATTTCTAATGGAAGTTGTTGCTTAAGGTATTCTAGGCGTTCTTGGCTGTTGTGTGTGTTCTTCATCGCAAATCTTGTCTTGAAAGGGAGATGGCAACGAATGATACTCTCCGGTGTCAATAATTTCAGCAGTTAATTTGCAAAGTAGAGAGGTTGATATGTGCCTAAAAATCGAGAATGGTTGGTTGACGGAGGCTAAGCACGTCCCATCGCCATTTTTTGATGCTCGTTCTGATAAAGATGACATCTCTCTGCTGGTGGTTCACAACATCAGCCTGCCACCAGGTCAATTTGGTGGCTCTTATATAGAAGACTTTTTCTCGGGCAACCTTGACCCCAATGCATGCCCATTTTTTGAAGTAATTCACAAAATGGGCGTTTCGGCACATTGTTTAATTAAGCGTGATGGCGAGATTGTTCAGTTTGTTTCTTTTTTAGACAGAGCATGGCATGCAGGACAATCCAGCTTCGCTGGCCGAGAACGCTGTAATGACTATTCAATTGGTATTGAGTTGGAAGGTACTGAGTTTGTTGCGTACACAGAAGAGCAATATCAATCACTTACTGCATTGACCCAAGCTGTTATGCATTCCTATCCAAAAATCACCTTGCCGAGAATCACGGGGCATCAGTATATCGCTCCCTTGAGAAAAGCCGATCCTGGTCTAAGCTTTGACTGGGTCAAGTTCCGGCACCAGATAAAACGCTAACTTGTAGCGAAAGTGTAAATTCAAAAAACAGAAATAAATAAGGCATACACTCAGGTATGCCTTTTTTCGATACAAGAAATATGAGCGCTTGTTAAAAGTTAACTACATTTTGAACGCTTAAATCGGCGATCGGTGCAAAAGTGTACAGATAATTTTGTCATTTTTTGTTTTTGTTGATCAAATTTACTAGCACGCAGAGCTCCCATCTGTTTTGTTTATGTAATTGGTCATACCAATTTTATTGCCGTTTTAATAGTCGATTGTTATCAGAGTGTTGGTTGTAAGTCCATTCTATGATTTAGGTCAATTTTTGGCTGGACAGTGGCGTTTTAATTATGTTAATTTCTGCACCATCTTAAAATTGGTATTACCAATTACCTGCAAGAGTAGAAGAACAATAAATTATGGCTTATCAAAGGATTCGTCAGCCAAAACTCTCTGATGTTATTGAACAAGAGTTAGAAAGGTTGATTGTGGAAGGAACATTGTCTCCGGGGCAGCAGTTGCCACCAGAGCGCGAACTCGCTAAGCAGTTCGATGTGTCTCGTCCATCTGTCCGTGAAGCCATTCAACGCTTGGAAGCAAAGCGTTTGCTTACTCGCCGTCAAGGCGGTGGCACATTCGTTAGCGAAAACATCTGGAAAAGCTTTTCAGATCCTTTGTTGAACTTGTTGTCGACTCACTCCGAAACGCAGTTAGACCTACTTGAATCGCGCCATGCGATGGAAGGAATTTCGGCGTACTTTGCAGCATTGCGTGGTACCGAAGAAGATTTTGCACGCATTCAAGCTTGCCTGAATCAAATCAGTGAAGAGCAAAAAAGCGACAACGTTGAAGCGGAAGCAGCGGCAGTAATGCAGTTCCTTATTGCTTTAACAGAAGCGGCGCACAACGTTGTTCTGCTTCATATTGTTCGTAGCCTTGCGCCTTTGCTTGAGCAAAATGTTCTACAGAATCTAAAGCTCTTACATCGCCGCGAAGAAGTGGTCGATAAAGTAAGTAAACACAGAGCTAATATCGTGGATGCGATTGTTTCTGGTCAGCCTGAAAAGGCGCGTGAAATGTCTCACTCACATTTAGCTTATATCGAAGAAACATTGTTGGATTTGACTCGAGAAGAGTCTCGACGAGAGCGTTCTCTGCGTCGAATTCAGCAAGGTAACGATTCTTAATACAAGAATCGCTTACTTAAATAAGTAGATCCAACCAACAGAAGGATAGATCGCCATGTCTGACATGAAGCATGACGTAGATGCACTGGAAACTCAAGATTGGCTACAAGCCCTTGAATCAGTTGTTCGTGAAGAAGGTGTAGAACGTGCACAGTTTCTACTAGAAACCGTTCTAGAAAAAGCACGTCTAGACGGCGTTGATATGCCAACTGGCATCAACACAAACTACATCAACACTATTCCAGCTGCACAAGAACCAGCTTACCCTGGTGACGTAACTCTTGAGCGTCGTATTCGTTCGATTATTCGCTGGAACGCAATCATGATCGTATTGCGTGCTTCTAAGAAAGACCTAGACCTAGGTGGTCACATGGCTTCTTACCAGTCAGCTGCAGCGTTCTACGAAGTTTGTTTCAACCACTTCTTCCGTGCTCCAAACGAGACGGATGGTGGCGATCTAGTTTACTACCAAGGTCACATCTCACCAGGTATCTACTCTCGTGCGTTCGTTGAAGGCCGTCTAACTGAAGAGCAGCTAGACAACTTCCGTCAAGAAGTAGACGGTAAAGGTGTTCCTTCATACCCACACCCTAAACTGATGCCTGAGTTCTGGCAGTTCCCAACAGTATCTATGGGTCTTGGTCCTATCTCTGCTATTTACCAAGCGCGTTTCCTTAAGTACCTAAACGGCCGTGGCCTTAAAGATACTTCTGCTCAACGTGTATACGCTTTCCTAGGCGACGGTGAGATGGATGAGCCAGAATCACGTGGTGCAATTTCTTTCGCTGCGCGTGAGAAACTAGACAACCTATGTTTCCTAATCAACTGTAACCTACAGCGTCTAGATGGCCCTGTAATGGGTAACGGTAAGATCATTCAAGAGCTTGAAGGTCTATTCAAAGGTGCAGGTTGGAACGTAGTTAAAGTTATCTGGGGTAACAACTGGGATGCACTACTAGCTAAAGATACGACTGGTAAGCTACTACAGCTTATGAACGAAACGATCGATGGCGACTACCAAACATTCAAATCTAAAGATGGCGCATACGTACGTGAGCACTTCTTTGGTAAGTACCCTGAGACTGCTGCACTAGTTGCAGACATGACTGACGACCAAATCTTCGAATTGAAGCGTGGTGGTCACGATTCTTCTAAGCTGTTTGCTGCATTTAACAATGCAAAAGAAACAAACGGCAAGCCAACAGTAATCCTAGCTAAGACTGTTAAAGGTTACGGCATGGGTGAAGCGGCTGAAGGTAAGAACATCGCTCACGGTGTTAAGAAGATGGACATGACTCACGTACAATACCTACGTGATCGTCTAGGTCTACAAGACATTCTTTCTGATGAGAAAGTAGCTGAACTGCCTTACCTAAAACTGGAAGAAGGTTCTGCTGAATACGAATACCTACATGCTCGTCGTAAAGCTCTGAAAGGTTACACGCCACAGCGTCTACCTAAGTTCACACAAGAGTTCAAAGTACCTGAGCTAGAAGAGTTTGCTCCTCTACTTGGTGCCCAGAAGCGTGAAATCTCAACGACTATGGCTTACGTACGTACGTTGAACATCCTGCTTAAAGACAAGAACATCGGTAAGAACATCGTTCCTATCATCTGTGATGAAGCGCGTACGTTCGGTATGGAAGGTCTATTCCGTCAAGTGGGTATCTACAACCCAGACGGTCAAGAATACACACCTGAAGATAAAGGCATCGTTTCTTACTACAAAGAAGCAACATCAGGCCAAGTTCTTCAAGAAGGTATCAACGAACTAGGTTCAATGGCATCTTGGGTTGCTGCTGCTACTTCTTACAGCACAAACGATCTGCCAATGATCCCGTTCTACATCTACTACTCAATGTTCGGTTTCCAACGTATTGGTGACATGGCATGGCTAGCAGGTGACCAACAAGCTCGTGGCTTCCTACTAGGTGCTACAGCTGGTCGTACAACACTGAACGGTGAAGGTCTACAGCACGAAGATGGTCACTCGCACATTCAAGCGAACACTATCCCGAACTGTATCTCTTACGACCCAACATTCGCTTACGAGCTAGCAGTAATCATGCAAGATGGTATCCGTCGTATGTACGGTCCTGAGCAAGAAAACATTTACTACTACCTAACAGTAATGAATGAAAACTACGCAATGCCAGCAATGCCAGAAGGCGCTGAAGAAGGCATCCGTAAAGGTATCTACAAGCTTGAGTCTCACGAAGGTGCTAAGGGTAAAGTTCAGCTAATGAGCTCTGGTACTATCATGAACGAAGTACGTAAAGCAGCGACTATCCTAAGCGAAGAGTACGGCGTAGCATCTGATGTGTTCTCTGTAACTTCATTCAACGAGCTAACTCGTGATGGTCAAAATGCAGAGCGTTACAACATGCTTCACCCAGAAGCTGAAGCGAAAGTGCCTTACATCACTACTGTTCTTGGTAACGAACCAGCAATCGCTGCGACGGATTACATGAAGAACTACGCTGAGCAAGTACGTGCATTCATGCCAACTGAGTCTTACAAAGTTCTTGGTACTGACGGCTTCGGTCGCTCAGACAGCCGTGAGAACCTACGTCGTCACTTCGAAGTTAATGCAGGCTACGTGGTAGTTGCAGCACTAACTGAACTAGCGAAACGTGGTGATGTTGAGAAGTCTGTTGTTGCTGAAGCAATTGCTAAGTTCAACATCGACACTGAAAAAACAAACCCACTTTACGCTTAATACAGCGCTTAACTAGAAGGTAAATAAGCAATGGCAATCGAAATTAATGTACCTGACATCGGTGCGGATGAGGTTGAAGTTACTGAGATTCTTGTAAGCGTTGGCGACAAGGTTGAAGAAGAACAGTCTCTGATCACTGTTGAAGGCGACAAAGCTTCTATGGAAGTTCCAGCGTCTCAAGCAGGTATTGTAAAAGAAATCAAAGTTGCAGAAGGCGATTCAGTAACAACTGGTTCTCTTATCATGATTTTCGAAGCCGAGGGTGCAGCTGACGCTGCACCTGCTCCTGCGGCAGAAGCGGCTCCAGCAGCAGCTCCAGCTCCAGCAGCAGCGGCAGCAGAACTAAAAGAAGTTCACGTTCCTGATATCGGTGGCGACGAAGTAGAAGTTACTGAGATCATGGTTAAAGTTGGCGATGCAGTAGAAGAAGAGCAATCACTTCTAACTGTAGAAGGCGACAAAGCTTCTATGGAAGTACCAGCACCATTTGCAGGTACGGTTAAAGAGATCAAGATTGCTGAAGGTGATTCAGTAACAACTGGCTCTCTTGTGATGGTATTCGAAGTAGCAGGCTCTGGTGCGCCAGTAGCAGCTGCTCCTGCAGTTGAAGCGGCTCCAGCAGCAGCTCCTGCGGCATCAGCAGAAAAAGAAGTTAACGTTCCAGATATCGGCGGTGACGAAGTAGAAGTTACTGAGATCATGGTTAAAGCTGGCGATACAGTAGAAGAAGAGCAATCTCTAATTACTGTAGAAGGCGACAAAGCTTCTATGGAAGTACCAGCACCATTCGCAGGTACAGTTAAAGAGATCAAGATTGCTGAAGGCGACAAAGTAACGACTGGCTCTCTAATCATGACTTTCGTTGTTGAAGGCGCAGCACCTGCTCCTGCGGCGGCTCCAGCTCAAGCGGCAGCACCTGCTCCAGCAGCAGCTCCTGCACCAAAAGCTGAAGCTCCAGCGGCGGCACCTGCAGCGAACGATTTCCAAGAAAACAACGAATACGCACATGCGTCTCCAGTTGTTCGTCGTCTAGCTCGTGAGTTTGGCGTAAACCTATCTAAGGTTAAAGGTTCTGGTCGTAAGAGCCGTATCCTAAAAGAAGACGTTCAAAACTACGTGAAAGATGCGCTTAAGCGTCTTGAGTCTGGCGCAGGTGCAGCAGCATCTGGTAAAGGCGACGGTGCAGCACTTGGTCTACTACCTTGGCCAAAAGTTGACTTCAGCAAGTTCGGCGAAACTGAAGTTCAGAAGCTGTCTAAGATCAAGAAGATCTCTGGTGCAAACCTACACCGTAACTGGGTGATGATCCCTCACGTTACACAGTGGGACAACGCTGACATCACTGAGCTAGAAGCATTCCGTAAAGAACAGAACGCAATCGAAGCGAAGAAAGACACTGGCATGAAGATCACTCCTCTTGTGTTCATCATGAAAGCGGTAGCGAAAGCACTAGAAGCGTTCCCAGCGTTTAACTCTTCACTTTCTGAAGATGGCGAAAGCATCATTCTTAAGAAGTACGTGAACGTAGGTATTGCAGTAGATACGCCAAACGGTCTTGTTGTTCCGGTATTTAAAGACGTGAATAAGAAAGGCATCTACGAGCTATCTGAAGAGCTAATGGCAGTTTCTAAGAAAGCACGTGCAGGCAAGCTAACAGCAGCTGATATGCAAGGCGGTTGTTTCACAATCTCTAGCCTTGGCGGTATCGGCGGTACAGCGTTTACACCAATCGTAAACGCGCCAGAAGTTGGTATCCTAGGTGTATCTAAATCTGAAATGAAGCCAGTGTGGAACGGTAAAGAGTTCGAACCACGTCTACAGCTTCCACTGTCTCTATCATACGACCACCGTGTGATCGATGGTGCAGAAGGTGCACGCTTCATTACTTTCCTAAACGGTGCACTATCAGACATTCGTCGCCTAGTACTGTAATATAGAAAGTAATAGTTAAGGTGGCTTTCGGGTCACCTTACTTCTTTATATAAAAGACTATTTTTAGACGACAATTTCTCACATCGTTCAGAATCTGAAAGATGAATTGTTGTCTAGCTCACAGGCTAACTTAAAGCTGCTTTCACACTGTTAACATCTCTGTAAAATATTGACCGTTTGAAAGCCTAATAATTTAAGAACATCTACTCAGCCTGTTAGGGATAATGACTACAAGAGGTCACAATGAGCAAAGAAATTAAAGCCCAAGTTGTTGTACTTGGTTCTGGTCCTGCTGGTTACTCAGCTGCATTCCGTTGTGCGGACTTAGGTCTAGAAACAGTACTAGTTGAACGTTACAGCACTCTTGGCGGTGTATGTCTAAACGTTGGTTGTATTCCATCTAAAGCACTTCTTCACGTTTCAAAAGTTATCGAAGAAGCGAAAGCGATGGCTGAGCACGGTGTTGTGTTTGGCGAACCACAAACAGACATCAGCAAAATCCGTATCTGGAAAGAGAAAGTTGTAAACCAACTGACTGGCGGTCTTAGCGGTATGGCTAAGATGCGTAACGTTACTGTAGTAAACGGCTACGGTAAGTTCACAAGCCCTAACTCTATCCTTGTAGAAGGCGAAGGCGAAGCAACAACGGTTAACTTCGACAACGCTATCATTGCTGCGGGTTCTCGCCCAATCAAACTGCCATTCATCCCACATGAAGACCCACGTATTTGGGATTCAACGGATGCGCTAGAGCTGAAAGAAGTACCAGAAAAACTGCTTATCATGGGTGGTGGTATCATCGGTCTAGAAATGGGTACGGTTTACCACTCACTAGGTTCTAAAGTAGACGTAGTAGAGATGTTTGACCAAGTTATCCCAGCTGCGGATAAAGACATCGTTAAAGTCTTCACTAAGCGTATTAAAGACAAGTTCAAGCTAATGCTTGAGACTAAAGTAACTGCAGTTGAAGCGAAAGAAGATGGTATCTATGTTTCAATGGAAGGCAAAAAAGCGCCAGCAGAAGCTGAGCGTTACGATGCGGTTCTTGTTGCTATCGGTCGTGTACCAAACGGTGCGCTTATCGATGCTGAAAAAGCAGGTATTGAAGTGGACGAGCGCGGCTTTATCAACGTTGATAAGCAAATGCGTACTAACGTTCCTCACATCCACGCAATCGGCGACGTAGTTGGCCAACCAATGCTTGCTCACAAAGGTGTGCATGAAGGTCACGTTGCTGCAGAAGTTATCTCTGGTAAGAAGCACTACTTCGATCCTAAAGTTATTCCTTCAATCGCTTACACTGAGCCAGAAGTGGCATGGGTTGGTAAGACTGAGAAAGAAGCGAAAGCAGAAGGCATCAACTACGAAGTGGCAACATTCCCATGGGCAGCATCAGGTCGTGCAATCGCGTCTGACTGTGCAGACGGTATGACTAAGCTAATCTTCGATAAAGAAACTCACCGCGTAATCGGTGGTGCTATCGTTGGTACTAACGGTGGCGAACTACTTGGTGAAATCGGCCTAGCTATCGAGATGGGTTGTGATGCTGAAGATATCGCACTAACTATTCACGCTCACCCAACTCTACACGAGTCTGTGGGTCTAGCTGCTGAAGTATTTGAAGGTTCAATCACTGACCTTCCAAACAAAAAAGCAGTTAAAAAGAAAAAGTAATTTTTCTTGAACGTTGAATGATAAAAACCGCTGATTCGTCAGCGGTTTTTTTGTTGGAAGAAAAGAATGCTGTGCTTGGAGATTCGGGAGCGCTCCGGTTTATAAATCGAGAGGAGGCTATTGAAAGAGACCCTGCTCAAAAAGGAGTTGACGGAATTTGTCCCTCGAAAGACAAAATAAGCTCGCTTCTCGCTTCTCGCTTCTCGCTTCTCGCTTCTCGCTTCTCGCTTCTCGCTTCTCGCTTCTCGCTTCTCGCTTCTCGCTTCTCGCTTCTCGCTTCTCGCTTCTCGCTTCTCGCTTCTCGCTTCTCGCT
>NZ_LNRB01000029.1:0-37361 GCF_001557945.1 Vibrio sp. CUB2
ACCTTCCTCACGACTGAAAGTGCTTTACAACCCGAAGGCCTTCTTCACACACGCGGCATGGCTGCATCAGGCTTGCGCCCATTGTGCAATATTCCCCACTGCTGCCTCCCGTAGGAGTCTGGACCGTGTCTCAGTTCCAGTGTGGCTGATCATCCTCTCAGACCAGCTAGGGATCGTCGCCTTGGTGAGCCATTACCTCACCAACTAGCTAATCCCACCTAGGCATATCCTGACGCGAGAGGCCCGAAGGTCCCCCTCTTTGGCCCGTAGGCGTTATGCGGTATTAGCCATCGTTTCCAATGGTTATCCCCCACATCAGGGCAATTTCCTAGGCATTACTCACCCGTCCGCCGCTCGACGCCGTTATCGTCCCCCGAAGGTTCAGATAACTCGTTTCCGCTCGACTTGCATGTGTTAGGCCTGCCGCCAGCGTTCAATCTGAGCCATGATCAAACTCTTCAATTTAAGATTTTGTTCGGCTCAATGAATACTGAACATTACATAAGTAATGTTTGAATTGACTGTGCTGAATCTTTCGATTCAATGGTCACTTCGTTTCATTGAAACCTAATTTGATACCGCTTTCCGTTAAGAAAGAAACATCTAATTGGATTATCATCAACGAGTGCCCACACAGATTGATAGGTCTATCTTGTTAAAGAGCTTGCTTATCGAGAAGTTTTTCTCTCAAAGCGGAGGTGCATTCTAACGAGATAATTGAGAGTGTCAAACACTTTTTTCAATTTATTTTCTCAGAAGCTTTTCACCTCTCCGACCCTGCTGAAGCCTTATCACGTCTGCCGTGTCGGTGGATGCGCATTATAGGGAACTCAGATCCGTTCGCAACCCTTTTTTGAAAAAAAATGGAAAAAACTGACTGTTCGATGACTATTTCATCAAAAAAGCAAAAAAGAGGGTAAAAAACCCTCTTTTTCTGCCTTAAAAGCCGTATTTAAATGAATGCGTACGCGTCTGCGAACATACGTTCGCTCTTCGCTTTCTTGTTCTGAGTGAACTGTTCACGTGCTGCACCTGCCATTTCAAAGCGGCCTGCAATATAGATATCGTAGTTTTCTAAGCTTTCGAAATCTTCGGCTACTGCTTGTAGCACGTTACCAACTTTACCTTGCCAGTCTGTAGGTGCTTCTTCTACTACTGGAACAAAGTGAACGTTAGCAAACTTATCGGCAATCTCGACCAGTTCTTCTTTAGCGTAAAGCTGGCAGTTGTCTCGTGCACCCCAGTATAAATAGATAGGGTTGGTTTTGTTCTGTGCAACACAGTGATCCAGAATCGAACGCACGTAACTAAAGCCAGTACCACCAGCAATCAATAATAGCGGGCGTTCGCTTTCTTCTTGAACCCAAGCATCACCATGTGGTGCATCAATCTCGATATGACCATCTGTTTCTAGGGCTGCTTGCATTGCTTCAACGACTTCTAGTGCATAAGCATTGTGTTCTGCCGCGCCGATGTGCAGTTCAAGCTCACCTTCATGACGACAAGGACTGCTCGCAATAGAGAAAGGACGTTTGTCTTTTTCACCCATCACGACCATTAGGTACTGACCGGCTTTAAAAGGCACTGGTGATTCTGGGTGAAGAAGGATTTGGTAAGTATTACAAGCTAACGGCTGAATAGACTTTACTTTACATTGGATGGTCATGGTGTTCCTCTCGCTTACTCGTCAAAAGTAAGCACTAAATTACTTTCTGTATAGGCTTGGCAAGGGAATATCCAACCTTGCTGTTGCTCTTTTTCGGTTAGCATCGGTTCAAGGTGATAGCTCACCTCGCCCGTTAGCTTTTTACACATGCACATGGCGCAAGCGCCAACTTGGCAACGGTGGGGGAAGCGAATATTGTTGTTGAGCGCAGCTTCCAACACCGTCTCCCCTTCTTTTACTTGGAACGTAACGTCCATTGGTAGAAGGTGGACTTGATGACTCATAGAATACCTAACTGGTCCCAAATCTCATCGACTTTAGCCACAAGTTTAGGATCTTTTTTGATAGGCGTGCCCCACTCGCGCGTGGCTTCAGATTCAAACTTATTGGTCGCATCGAGCCCAAGTTTAGATGAACTACCCGCCTTACCACGAACTTGAGTGGTATCTCTGTCTGGATCCATTCGAGTTGTCACAGCCCAAATGATGTCATTCCAATCTTGTGCATTGACGTCATCGTCGCACAAAATAATGAATTTGTTATCCGTGTACTGAGCAAAGAAGTCCCATAAGTATTCCATCAATGCTTTAGATTGACCGGCTTGGTCTTTCTTCATTGTCACGACAGCAAATTGGTTGTTCGCCGTTGCTGGTAGGTATACATCGACAATTTCAGGACGCTGCTGTTTCAACGCATCCAAATCAGATTGGGTAATCGCTTTGCTGTCTCGTTCAGTGACCTCGGTTCGTGTCGCCAGCTCGGCATCCCACTTAATGGTTGCATCTAAGCCCATTTTGGAGCCAAGGCCAACCACTGGTGAAGCAAAGTCGAGCGAGTCGATTGGCGTGTTATCTATCATCAAGGTATCACGCACAGGATCCATATGTTCTGACATGGCTTTCACGACATCATTCCAATCTCGTGCGTTTACCGATTCATCGCACACAATAACAAACTTGGTATACATGAATTGACGTAAGAAAGACCACACGCCCATCATTACGCGCTTGGCATGCCCCGGATACTGCTTCTTCATGGTGACGACTGCCATTCGGTACGAACAACCTTCTGGCGGTAGATAGAAGTCTTCAATCTCTGGGAATTGCTTTTGCAAAATCGGCACAAACACTTCGTTTAATGCCACACCCAATACAGCGGGTTCATCAGGCGGACGACCTGTGTAGGTGCTGTGATAAATAGGGTCTTTACGCATAGTAATGTGCGTAATGGTAAATACGTGGTGCTTTTCTTTTTCGTTATAGTAGCCAGTGTGGTCACCGTAAGGGCCTTCATCAGCAAACTCGTTCGGGTCGATATAGCCTTCCATCACGATTTCCGCGCTCGCTGGCACTTCCAAATCATTACTGACTGACTTCACGACTTCCGTTTTGCTTCCACGCAACAAACCTGCAAATGCGTATTCCGATAGCGTATCTGGCACTGGTGTTACTGCGCCAAGAATGGTTGCAGGGTCTGCACCAAACGCAACCGAAACTGGGAAAGGTTTACCTGGATTGGTTTCCATCCAATCGCGCAGATCAAGCGCACCACCACGATGGGCTAACCAACGCATGATGATTTTGTTCTTAGCAATTTTCTGCTGACGGTAAATGCCTAGGTTCTGGCGCTTCTTGTTCGGACCTTTGGTTACGGTTAAACCCCAAGTAAGCAGCGGCGCAACATCTTCTGCCCAGCAGCTCATTACCGGAATCTTATCCAAGTCGACTTCATCACCTTGCCAAACAATGTCTTGGCATGGTGCTTTACGTAAACGCTTAGCCGGCATGTTCAATACTTGCTTGAACACAGGCAGTTTTTCTAAGGCGTCTTTGAAGCCTTTTGGTGGCTCAGGTTCTTTTAAATAAGCCAGCAGCTTACCGACTTCTCTTAATTCTTTAACGTCTTCGCGTCCCATGCCGATTGCGACACGCTCTGGCGTACCAAATAGGTTCGTCAAAACAGGTACGTCGTAGCCGATTGGGTTCTCAAACAACAATGCAGGACCACCAGCACGCAAGGTGCGGTCACTGATTTCTGTCATTTCATAAGCGGGATCGACGGGGTGAGTGATGCGTTTAAGTCGACCTTTCTGTTCTAGGTGGTCGATAAATTCGCGTAAATCCTTAAAACTCATAGGCCTTCATGCTGGCTGATTAAACTGTCTGCAGTATAACAAATAGGAGGACGCTAAGATCCTCCTATTTTGTGTGGGTATGTGAGCTAGATTGCTTCAATAGAAACAACACGAAAAAACGGTCTTTTGAAGTGTCATTACTTCAAGAATTCCTGAATTTGCCGAGCCTTCACTTGGCGATTACTTGAAACAAGCTCTTCCAACCAAGATTGATGCCCCTGCTTCGCTAGCTCTCTTGCAACTAAAGTGGCTTCCTCTGAGAGGGCCATCTTGGCTACTAGGAATTGTTTTACGTTCGGAGTAAGTGGATTGGATCTCGTGAGCAACTCAATCGCGTAAGGTTTTAGAGTCGGGTTGACTGTGGCATTCATCAATTGTTGTAGTGAGAATTCATCGCTCACCTCAGCCAGTCTTTCAAGCTCTGTCTGACTATTGTAATCTGCGCGCATTCGCCATAGCAGATCATACATGGCCTCATCTTGGCTGACTTGCGCCAAACGCACCACAACCGCTGTTGAAGGTAACCAGCTGGTGACGTTTGCATGGGTTAACTGCTTGGTGAGCGCTTTAAGTGCGTTGGGAGACAAGCTGTCTAGCTCGCGAATAAGTAACGCTTCTCTGGTTTGCACTTGCTGTGACGTACCAGTAAGCCAATCTTTCAAATCAAGCTCTTGTCGCTCTGCCGCTAAAACAAACTCCAACGTACTTTGGTCTTGCTTCCAGCGCTTAATCAGACGACTGGCAATTGCAGGGAAATTAAACGCAGGCACACTAAATTCATAACCATCGCCACGTTCAAGTACTTGGTAAGTCGGCGTAATGCTGATCTGAGATTCGACAAAAATAGCCATTCTCGGCGTGAGGATTATTTCTTGCTGCTCTAATTTTTCGAGCAGTAGGAAACGTACGACTTCTTGTTGAGGAAAAGCCAATCGGTCGAGGGCGAATTTGAGAGAGTCGACTTCGTCTCTGACTGCATAATCGAGCAATTCAGATACTTTGGTCTGTATATGGGTATCCTGAAGCCACTGTTCTACTACGGTTTCCTGCATTTCCTTGGCAGATAACGTCGCGGGTAGTGTGAGAAGTGACAAGCTCAGGAGTAATGACGACAACATTCCTTGTTGCATGTTAACCTCCCGATAACATTTTCTTCATTCTGCTGCTTCTATCGGGAGAAAGCAATAAAAAAGCCACCGATATACGGTGGCTCTTCGCAGAATTGCTTATCTGAGACTATTGACGACGCATTGCATCGAAGAACTCGTCGTTGGTCTTCGTCATCGCTAGCTTGTCGATTAGGAACTCCATCGCGTCAGTTTCGCCCATTGGGTGAACAATCTTACGTAGAATCCACATCTTCTGAAGTTCTTCGTTCTTAGTTAGAAGCTCTTCACGACGTGTGCCACTGCGGTTGAAGTCAATCGCTGGGAATACACGCTTCTCTGCGATCTTACGGTTCAAGTGGATTTCCATGTTACCTGTACCCTTGAACTCTTCGTAGATAACTTCATCCATCTTCGAACCAGTATCAACAAGAGCTGTAGCAAGGATAGTTAGGCTGCCGCCTTCTTCTACGTTACGCGCTGCACCGAAGAAACGCTTAGGACGGTGTAGTGCGTTTGCATCCACACCACCAGTTAGTACTTTACCTGATGAAGGGACTACGGTGTTGTATGCACGAGCTAGACGAGTAATAGAGTCAAGCAGGATAACCACGTCTTTCTTGTGTTCAACAAGACGTTTTGCTTTCTCGATTACCATTTCCGCTACTTGTACGTGGCGAGAAGCTGGCTCATCGAACGTTGACGCTACTACTTCACCTTTAACTAGACGCTGCATCTCTGTCACTTCTTCAGGACGTTCGTCGATTAGAAGTACCATCAACTCACACTCAGGGTGGTTGTATGCGATGCTTTGAGCGATGTTTTGCAGAAGCATTGTCTTACCCGCTTTAGGCGGAGCAACAATCAGACCACGTTGACCTTTACCAATTGGCGATGCCAAGTCTAAAACACGTGCTGTGATGTCTTCTGTAGAACCGTTACCGCGCTCCATAACCATACGCTCGTTAGCGTGTAGAGGCGTTAAGTTCTCGAATAGGATCTTGTTACGAGCGTTGTCTGGTTTGTCGTCGTTAACTGTGTTGACTTTTAGCAGGGCAAAGTAACGCTCACCATCTTTTGGTGGGCGAATTTTACCAGCAATTGAGTCACCAGTACGTAGGTTGAAGCGACGAATCTGACTTGGCGAAACGTAGATATCGTCTGGACCAGCAAGGTATGAGCTGTCCGCGCTACGTAGGAAACCAAAGCCGTCTTGCAGAATCTCCAGAACCCCATCGCCAAAGATGTCTTCGCCGCCTTTCGCGTGCGCTTTAAGAATTGCGAAGATGATGTCTTGTTTTCTTAGACGAGCTAGGTTCTCAAGACCCAGGCTTTCGCCAAGCTTTACAAGGTCAGACACAGGTCTGTTCTTCAGTTCAGTAAGATTCATGGTGGTGGATGCTTGTTTAGTCAAAATAAGATCTGTTTTCTAGTTAAGATGGATTTGGTCTCAGGATCGACCAAGAAGAGAAATTTGTTCAATTAACGCGCGATAAGTTAGCACTAATTAATATTCTAGTCCAGAGTTAGAAAAACAAAACCGCGCATTGTCATATTGCACGGTTTTGTTTGTAATCACTTGGTGATTATAGGTTTGCGTCTAGGAACTCTTTTAGTTGAGTCTTAGACAAAGCACCAACTTTCGTTGCCGCTACGTTACCGTCTTTAAACAACAGTAGCGTTGGAATACCGCGAATGCCAAACTTAGGTGGTGTACCTGCGTTATGGTCAATATTTAGTTTACCGATAGTGAGTTTGCCTTCGTACTCGTCAGCGATTTCGTCCAGGATAGGAGCGATCATTTTACAAGGACCACACCATTCTGCCCAAAAATCAACTAGAACTGGGCCTGCAGCGTTGATTACATCGTTTTCAAAACCGTCATCAGTAAGCTGCAAAATCTTATCACTCATCTTCCACTCCAATGTGTTTTTCGAAACTGGTTGGATGATAACCAGTAAATAGATGCCCTATTGGAATGTATTTACTTTCTTATTGCAAGCTTTAGCTGATATTCTATCGCTATGAAAAAGACGCATATCACAGAGCAAAAGTTCGCCGATTTGGATTTAAAGCCCCAAGTTATTGAAGGATTGGAAAAAAAAGGGTTCGAATATTGTACCCCTATCCAAGCCTTGGCGTTGCCGGTACTGCTCACCGGCCAAGACATTGCAGGCCAGGCCCAAACGGGTACTGGTAAAACCCTCGCGTTTCTTACTGCTACCTTCAACCACCTTCTAACGACACCAGAGCACGAAGGCCGCAAGCCGACTCAGCCGCGCGCGATCATCATGGCGCCAACGCGTGAGCTAGCGATTCAGATCTTTAACGATGCTGAACCTTTGATTGCGAGCACAGGTCTTAAAGCCGCTTTAGCTTACGGTGGCGAAAGCTACGACAAGCAACTTGCCAAACTGCAAGACGGTGTAGACATTCTTATCGGCACCACTGGCCGTATCATCGATTTCTACAAGCAACGCGTATTCAACCTAAACAACATTCAAGCGGTTGTTCTGGATGAAGCAGACCGCATGTTCGATCTTGGCTTTATTAAAGACATTCGTTTCTTGTTCCGTCGTATGCCAGAGCCAAAAGAGCGTTTGAACATGCTGTTCTCAGCAACGCTGTCTTACCGCGTACAAGAATTGGCATTCGAACACATGCACAACCCTGAGCATGTTGTGGTTGAGCCAGAGCAAAAAACCGGTCACCGCATCCAAGAAGAGCTTTTCTACCCTTCTAATGAAGACAAGATGGCACTGCTTCAAACACTAATTGAAGAAGAATGGCCAGATCGCGCGATCGTTTTTGCTAACACTAAGCACAAGTGTGAGTCGATTTGGGGTCACCTAGCAGCTGATGGTCACCGTGTTGGTCTACTGACTGGTGATGTACCACAGAAGAAGCGTGAAAAGATTCTTGAGCAATTCACTCGTGGTGAAGTTGACCTACTCGTAGCAACCGACGTTGCAGCACGTGGTCTACACATCCCTCAAGTAACACACGTATTCAACTTCGACCTACCAGATGATTGTGAAGATTACGTTCACCGTATCGGTCGTACTGGTCGTGCTGGCGCAAGTGGTCACTCTATTAGCTTTGCTTGTGAAGATTACGCAATCAACCTGCCACCAATCGAAGAATACATTGAGCACGCAATTCCAGTTTCTGATTACGATGCTTCGGCTCTAATCCAAAACTTGCCTGCACCACTTCGTATGCGCGCACCTCGTACTCAGCAACGTCGCACCAATACAGGTGGCACTCGCTCTGGTAACCGCAAGCCGCAAGGACGTCGTCCTCGTCAGCCGCGTCAATCAGCGCCAAAACAATCATAAAAGGAAACTGAAGTCGTTTATGAGTCAAGCAGGATCATCACCGCTATACGCCGCCATCGACCTCGGGTCGAACAGTTTTCACATGCTCGTTGTGCGTCACATCGATGGCAGCGTTCAAACTATGGCTAAAATTAAGCGCAAAGTTCGTCTAGCCGCGGGCTTAGATGAACATAACTCTCTTAGTATGGAAGCTATGCAGCGAGGATGGGACTGCTTAAGTCTATTTGCAGAACGCTTGCAGGATATTCCTAAACAGAACATCCGCATTGTGGGTACCGCGACATTGCGTACCGCGACCAATGTGGATGTTTTTCTAGAGAAGGCGAACCAAATCTTAGGTCAGCCTATCGAAGTGATTACCGGCGAGGAAGAAGCCGCCACTATATATAAAGGTGTCGCTCACACCTCTGGTGGCAGCGGTCGTCGCCTAGTGGTCGATATTGGCGGTGCGAGTACCGAACTGATTATCGGTGAAGGTTTCGAAGCCAAAGCACTGACCAGTCTGAAAATGGGCTGTGTGACTTGGTTAGAGAACTTCTTCAAAGACCGCCAACTGAACGCACGTAACTTCGAAGCCGCAATTGAAGGCGCGAAGCAAACTCTGATGCCAATCTTAGAACAGTACACCGACCTAGGTTGGGATGTGTGTGTTGGGGCATCGGGTACCGTTCAAGCACTACAAGAGATAATGCTAGCACAAGGTATGGACGAAGTGATTACTCACTCCAAACTTAAGCGTCTGCAAAAGCAGGCGATGCTTGCTGATCACTTGGAAGAGCTCGATATTGAAGGACTTACTCTAGAACGTGCTTTGGTATTCCCAAGTGGCTTATCCATTTTAATTGCGATCTTTGAGCTACTAGAAATCGATGCCATGACACTGGCTGGCGGTGCACTACGTGAAGGCTTGGTGTACGAGATGGTTGACGAGCTTCGTCAAAACGACATCCGTGCACGCACCATTTGTAGCGTACAAAGTCGTTACCAACTTGATTGCCATTACGGTGAACAAGTCGCAAAACTTGCGGGCAAACTGCTTGAGCAAGTTGGCGGTGAAGCGTGGGTTACAGAACCTCAAGGTAAAGTGCTGCTAGAAACAACAGCGAAGCTGCATGAAATCGGTCTGACTATCGATTTCAAAAAAGGTGGAGCCCACAGCGCTTACCTGCTTCAGCACTTGGATTTGCCTGGTTACACGCGCGCGCAGAAGTTCTTTATCGGTGAAATTGCTCGCCGTTACCGTGAACAGCTAACCTCACTGCCGGAGCAACATGCCCTGTCAGGCACCAGTGGTAAACGCGTACTGCGTCTATTGCGCCTTGCGGTTCTACTCAGCCATCGTCGCAACCCTGATCTGGAGCCAAATGTGACTCTAACAGCAGAAGGCGACAAACTGACGCTCAACATTGATGCGAAGTGGTTAGAGGCAAACCCATTGACTGCGGCTGAATTGGAAATTGAATCCAACCGTCAAACAGACATTGGTTGGCCGTTAAGTATTGTGACTTGTTAAATCTCACGATGACTTATTACTTGGTTAAAGGTCCCTATTGGGACCTTTTTTATTACTCCATTTTTACCTTTGTACAGCTTAGGGAGCTTTTGGACACCCATGATCTAATTACTCCCCACGCTGTACAAAACGCTCTAAACCCAAGTAAACAGGCACAAAAAAGCCGCTTGATTTGAGCAAGCGGCTTTCGGGGTTCCCACTGATATTAAGACTGAACGCTTGTCGTCACCTTAAAATCAGGGTTCACCGCAGTCAGCTTCTTAATGAGGTAATTCAGTAATACGCCGTACATCGGAACGAACAAACCAAGACTGATAATCAGTTTGAAGCCGTAATCCACCAGCGCGATTTCCGTCCAATGCTCTGCCATAAATGGATCTGGGCTTTGGTAGAACGCAATGGCGAAGAAAGCGATGGTATCAAGTGCATTACCGAAAAGCGTTGAACACGTTGGTGCCACCCACCATTGCTTCATTTGACGTAGGCGGTTGAACACGTGCACATCCATGATCTGACCAAGTAGGTACGCCATGAAGCTAGCAATCGCGATACGAGCAACGAATAAGTTAAACTCCCCTAGGTGACCAAAACCTTGGAATTGACCTTCGAAGAACACCACCGATAAGAAGTAAGACACTGCCAAAGCAGGCAACATCACTAAGAAGATGATCTTACGTGCCAACTGAGCACCGAAAATACGCACAGTTAAGTCAGTCGCTAAGAAGATAAATGGGAAAGTGAATGCACCCCAAGTGGTATGGAAACCGAAGATAGTAAACGGTAGCTGAACTAGGTAATTGCTAGATGCAATAATGACTAGGTGGAATAGAACCAGATAGATAAGGGCGTTGCGCTGCTGCGCAGGGGTAAAGTTACTCATGCGATACCTTTTTAGTTTGGTTTGGGGGTGAGGGAACCCAAATCGAGTCACTGAATAAAGTGGCTCTTACCAACAATGTAAAATGAAAAATAAACTGGCTTGGCTCATTCTGAGCGAAGCGGTGGGCGATTATACATTAACCACTTTTCGCCGCAAGCCGTCTGTTTTACGCAAACGTTTGAGCATAAAAAAGGGTGTTTCATGTGAAACACCCTTTCTAGAAAAATTCTATTTTTAGAAGCCGCGTTGGAACAACCCTGCGAGATAATCCAACTCTTCCCTGCTCTCTTCAATCGCTAACGCTTCAAACCAAATCGCTTCACTGTAATGCTCTGCTTTCATAAACAGTCGGCAACCTTCAAAGTCGATCAACCAAGAGTGAATGTCCGCATCCCACTGCTTTTCCACCACAGTAGCGGAAAGCAGTCCGACTAAACGCTCACCTAAAGCAGGAAAGCTATCAAGGTCAAAGCTCGGCGCGGTAATGATTAAGCGCCCTTCTTGTGCCATGTAGTCCGCTAAGCCAAATTCCTTTTGCATCTTGGTTCCTTATCCGTGGTGAGTAATGTGTTCTTGAATCAAATCGAGGAATGGATCGGCGTACTTCTCCAGTTTGCGCTGACCAACGCCGCTGACTGCCAACATTTCGCCGTAAGACGTTGGCAGAATTTCCGCCATATCAATCAGAGTCGCGTCACTAAAGACTACGTATGGTGGCAAACCATCTTCATCAGCAATCGACTTACGCAGCTTACGTAACTTAGCAAACAGCTTTTTGTCGTAGTTCTTGCTGGTCAGTTTATCTGACTTAGCCGCACGTGCTGCGGTGTCTAAACGTGGTACCGCTAACTCTAGAGTCACATCACCACGCAGCAGCGGACGCGCTTCTTCGGTAAGTTGCAGCGTTGAGTTACGTGTGATGTTTTGAAACAACAGCCCTTTGTGGATTAACTGACGGAAGATACTCACCCAGTAATCGTGGCTGTGGTCGCGACCTATCGCGTAGGTAGAAATCTTATCGTGCCCGTTTTCACGTACACGAATATTTTGCATGCCACGCAGCACTTCCACTACGTAGCCCATACCAAAGCTCTGATTCACTCGGTACACACAAGACAGCGCCTTACGCGCTTCTTCCGTGGCATCAAAGTGCTTCGGTGGATCTAAGCAAATATCGCAGTTGCCACATGGCTTCTCGCGATATTCACCAAAGTAATTCAATAGCACCTGACGACGACAAGTTTGCGCCTCAGCAAAGGCACTCATCGCATTCAGTTTGTGGGTTTCCACCTGCTTCTGTGGACCGTCGTCTTTCTCGTCTAACATGCGACGCAGCCAACTGATGTCAGCCGGGTCATACAACATCATCGCTTCGGCAGGTAAACCATCACGCCCTGCACGACCGGTTTCCTGATAGTAGGACTCGATATTGCGCGGGATATCAAAGTGAACCACAAAGCGCACGTTTGGTTTGTTGATGCCCATACCGAATGCCACGGTCGCCACTACGATTTGGATATCATCACGTTGGAAAGCTTCTTGAACGTAAGCGCGCTCATCAGCATCCATACCGGCGTGATAACCAGCAGCACGAATGTGGTTGTTACACAACTTCTCGGTCACCATCTCAACTTTCTTACGACTACCACAATAGATGATGCCGCAATTACCCTTCTGGGTCTCAAGATAACGAACGATTTGCGAAACCGGCTTGTGCTTCTCAACTAAGTTGTAGCGAATGTTAGGACGGTCGAAGCTGCCTAAATAAACCTCAGGATTATTCAGTTGCAGACGCTCGAGAATATCTCGACGCGTCGCATCATCCGCCGTCGCCGTCAGCGCCATAAATGGCACATGCGAAAACTGCTGCTTGAGTTGACCAAGCGCGGCGTATTCTGGACGGAAGTCGTGTCCCCACTGGGAAATACAGTGCGCTTCATCGACGGCAATCATCGATAGCGGCAAGTTTTCCAAGCGCTCAATGAAATCACGCATCAATACGCGTTCTGGCGAGACGTACACCAACTTAAGATGCCCAGTGTGCATGCGGTTATACACGCTGAGCAGCTCTTCACGAGGCATGGTCGAGTTAATACACTCAGCCGCTACACCGTTGGCTTTAAGTTGGTCCACTTGGTCCTTCATCAGCGAGATAAGCGGAGAAATGACCAAAGTAATGCCAGAGCGAACCAAAGCAGGAATTTGATAACACAGCGACTTACCGCCACCAGTAGGCAGGATAACTAAGCTGTCGCGACCTTCTACCGCGGCGTCAATCACCAACTGCTGACCATCACGGAACTCTTGGTAACCAAACACATCCTCCAACACACGTTGAGGCGTTACAGGCGAGTCTGATTGTTCGGCTAACAAGGTAGAGGTCATGAAAAATCTCAGATTGGGTCTTAAAAAGAGGTGCTTATGCATGCCACTAGCACGCAAAGTGAGGGCACATTGTAATGGGGTTTCATGGTGAATAAAACCGCAAATTGTTAGGTGATTCAGCTCACGACTCGTATACTGATTTTCTGCTCTATAAAAACTCAATTAGGTGACATCCCATGACACCAGAAGAACAACAACGCTCACGGCAAGGCGTCTTGCTTGCTATTGGCGCGTACACCATGTGGGGCATCGCACCCATTTACTTCAAATCGATTGCTGAAGTCTCGCCACTAGAGATCTTAAGCCACCGAGTGATTTGGTCTTTCTTTTTGCTAGCCGCACTCCTCCATTTTGGTCGCCATTGGCGCTCGGTTCGCGACATCATTAAAAACAAAACCAAGATGATGTTTCTGGTTTCTACTGCCATTTTGGTCGGTGCAAACTGGTTGATCTTCATTTGGGCGGTCAACTCGAACCACATGCTCGATGCCAGCTTGGGTTATTACATTAACCCACTGATCAACGTCTTACTCGGGATGGTCTTCCTTGGTGAGCGTCTACGTAAACTCCAGTGGTTCGCGGTTGTCCTTGCTGCTTGTGGCGTATTAGTTCAGCTGTTCGTCTTTGGCTCGGTGCCTGTGGTCGCTATAGCGCTAGCAATGAGTTTCGGCTGTTATGGCTTGCTGCGTAAGAAAGTCAGTGTGGGAGCACAAACCGGACTATTCATTGAAACCTTGGTGATGTTACCTGCTGCGGCAATTTACTTGCTGTTTATTGCGAGTTCACCGACGTCCAACATGCTAGATAACCCAATGCAGCTTAATACCTTGTTGATTGCTGCAGGCGTGATCACTACCCTGCCGCTACTGTGCTTTACTGGCGCAGCAACCCGTCTAAAGCTATCGACGTTGGGCTTCTTCCAATACATTGGTCCGAGTTTGATGTTCTTGCTTGCGGTGCTGATCTACGGCGAACCGTTCACCAGCGATAAAGCCATCACCTTCGCCTTTATTTGGGGAGCCTTGGTGGTATTTAGCTTTGATGGTCTGCGTAATAACCGCAAGTCACGCAAAGCGGCTCGTGCTGCCTGATCGTTTTTTACAAGACATTTAAGAAATTGATGGATAAGCTTGGTCATAATGTGACCAAGCTTTTTTTATTTAATGGAACATATTCAGTACTACGCAACCGACCATGACAACTTGAGTCTGATAGAGGCGAAATACCAGAAATTTGCTTTTCAAAGGCATTACCATCTGGATTTTCATCTCGGTCTGATCACGCATGGCGCGCAGAAGTTCCAATACCAAGGTAACAGCCACCAAGTTGGTCACGGGCAAATTGTGATTATGCCGCCAGATGAGCTGCACGACGGGCAATCTAAGCTCGAAAGTGGCTATGAAGTAAATGTATTTGCGATCGAACCTCACCTATTGAGCGATCTGGCTGATCTTAAGCAAAACGGTCAAATAATACACTTCAACGAACTGATCATCTCGGATCCACAGATATTTTCACAACTTAGTAACTTACATGGGCTACTTCGTCGTGAAAACCTCAGCCAACTCACCAAAGATTGCCTTCCTTTTGAAGGATTTAACCAGCTTTTTGATCGCTACGGATCGCTTGAGCGACAAAAAGTGGTGCCGCTAGGAAATCAATCGCTTGGGACGTTAAAAGATTATCTAATGGCGAACCTCGACCAAGCGGTGCGTTTGGATTCGCTATCAGAACTGTGCCAACTGAGCCCAACTCAGTTCCAGCGCCACTTTAAAGCGCAAACTGGCATGACGCCTTACGCATGGTTCGCACGCCTGCGCCTCGAACAAGGCATGAAGTTACTGCAATCTGGTCAATGTGGTACCGACGTCGCCCATCAAATCGGTTTTTACGATCAAGCGCATTTCAGCAAAGCGTTTAAGCAGACCTACGGCGTTTCCCCTTCTCAAGTGACTCGTTAATTGCATTTACCGAGAAAGCTGTCAGTTTTTTACAAGCGCCACAGGTGACTTGCCACGACAATAGCCGCATTAGTTATACTTGAGATGTGTTATGAATGAATCCACCATATTGCTGACGCTCGCCAGCATTCACTTTATTGCCCTAATGAGTCCCGGTCCCGACTTTGCGTTGGTCGTACAAAACGCGACGCGTCATGGTCGTCAAACTGGCTTGTACATTGCGTTGGGATTGTCTGTCGGTATTTTGCTGCACTCTTTGTTCAGCCTGACAGGCGTGAGTTATATCGTCCACCAGCACCCAGTGCTGTACTCCGTGGTGCAACTGCTCGGTGGTAGTTACCTGCTCTATTTAGGTATTGGCGCATTGCGTGCCGTGATCTCGATGATCAAAAACCCACAGGCGGATCAACCTAAGAAGCAAAACAACCTAGTGATCAGCAATAAGCGTCAGGCATTTGCGAAAGGATTTGCGACCAACATCCTTAACCCGAAAGCCCTGGTGTTCTTTATCAGTTTGATGTCGAGCTTAGTCCCTGCTGGTATGTCGATCACTGGCAAAGGTATTGCTTTAGTCATCTTGTTTGGCTTGTCGCTATTCTGGTTCTCTAGCCTTGCATGGATGCTGTCGACGCAGCGCTTACAACGTAAATTGCAACAAGCAGGCATCTACATCGACGGTCTGTGTGGTGTGGTATTTACTCTCGTGGGCGGCAGTATTTTGTACCAAACCATCAGCACTTTTATCGGATAAAGTACTGATTTAAAAGCGTAGCACAATCGACATTTCTAAGATTGCTGACTCGACGTGACTCTTCATGACTGCCAAGCTGAAAGCACAAAACTGGCAACATGGAGAGTCATCATGCATTGGACGTTCAACCGACTCGTGACCACGGGTCTTTTTCTTACTTCCCCACTCGTCTTATCTACCTCAGCCTTTGCTAACCAAGCAGCAGATGCGGTTGCACCTGAGCACAGTACTGGCTTCGAGCAAAAGCAATTGGTCAAAGCCAAAGATTATATGGTCACCGCAGCCAACCCACTTGCAACCCAAGCCGGGGCGGATGTTCTTGCACAAGGGGGCAATGCTATTGATGCCATGGTTGCCGTACAACTGATGCTGGGCTTGGTAGAGCCGCAATCATCAGGTATTGGTGGTGGCGCCTTCTTAGTGTATTGGGACAGTGAGAAACAAAAACTGACTACGTATGATGGACGCGAAACCGCACCGCTCGCCGCGACGCCGAAGCTCTTCCTAGATGACAAGGGACAACCACTGCAATTTTATGATGCGGTTGTCGGAGGGCGCTCCGTTGCTACTCCTGGCACAGTGAAACTACTGTGGGACACGCACCAGAAATACGGCAAGTTGGAATGGAAAAAGATCATCCAACCTGTGATTACCTTGGCTGAGCAAGGTTTCGAAGTAAGTCCTCGCCTCGCGAGTCTGATTGAGAAAGATGCCAAGCGCCTATCACGCTTCCCTGCGACTAAGGCTTACTTCTTCAATCCAGATGGCTCACCAAAAACCGAAGGCACGTTGTTGAAGAACCCTGAATACGCACAAACTCTGACGGCAATTGCAGAGCAAGGGGCAAAAGCTTTCTATCAAGGCGATATCGCCACAGACATCATCAAGACAGTACAGAATGCACCGGGCAATCCTGGCGTATTGGCACAACCTGACTTTGATGCGTTCCAAATCAAGCAACGTGAACCGGTTTGTGCGGTTTACCAAAGCTATGATATTTGCGGCATGGGACCACCTAGCTCTGGCGCATTGACGGTTGGGCAGATTCTTGCGATCACCGAGCAATACGATCTTAAAGGCTGGGGAGCCGAAAACGCGAAATCGTGGCAAGTGATCGCCGATGCATCGCGCCTTGCGTTTGCAGATCGCGGTAAGTACATGGCTGACCAAGATTATGTGCCAATGCCAACCGAAGGCTTGCTTGATAAAGATTATCTCAAACAGCGTGCTGAGCTTATCCAAGTCGGTAAAGCCTTGAGTAAGGTTGAAGCCGGCAACCCTCCTTGGTCGCACGCGATGAACTTAAGCATGGACCAATCGATCGAGCTGCCTTCCACCAGCCATTTCAATATCGTCGATAAGCAAGGCAATGTGGTTTCAATGACAACAACCATTGAAAACGCTTTTGGCTCACGCTTGATGGTGCGCGGCTTCTTGCTCAACAACGAACTGACCGACTTCTCCTTCCGCACTCACCAAGATGGTGTGCCAATCGCGAACCGCTTAGAACCGGGTAAACGCCCACGTTCATCCATGGCACCAACCATTATGATGAAGGATGACAAACCTTACATGGCAATTGGCTCACCGGGTGGCAGCCGCATCATTGGTTATGTCGCACAAGCCATTATCGCCCACACGCAATGGGATATGGACATCCAAAGCGCGATTAATCAGCCACGATTACTGAACCGTTTTGGCACCTTAGATATTGAACAAGGTACTGCTGCAGAAGGCTTACAGCCTGAGTTGGAAAAGATGGGCTTTAATACTGATGTTCGTGATTTGAACTCTGGACTGCATGCGATACGTATAACAAAAGACGGTCTTGAGGGCGCAGCCGATCCAAGGCGTGAAGGCGTCGCTATCGGGCAGTAAGAGTCTTTCGCTCGACCCCTTGTGCGAGATCTCTCACAAAGGGTTGAGCAAACCTCTCTTTTTTAATGGTAAAACCGTACAACAAAGAACATAAGTCATTGAATTTAATATTTATGTATCTTTTTTGAACGCAAAGAGAGTGAAAAAATGTGAGATTAGCCCGTTGTTGGAAATCGTTAAACACGTAATATTAAACCTGTCGGAAGGATGCTGACACGGAACAGGAAACACCACGGACTTGGTGAACTTCAGGAAGAAGAAACGGTTATTCAGGATGAATAGTCGGGCATGGATTGCAAAATTGGACATTGAACGGAATCAATAGTGACTAGGATGGTTGCTACTAAGGACGGGAAATGGACACCTCTGGACGAGGCAAGGATTTGAACATCAGGATGATGTCAGGGACACCGCTCAGGGAACAAGTGATGAGAGCTAACGAGGATGGTTAGCAGACCAGGATAAGGTCATTAAGGACACCGCTAGGAAGGCGACGTAAGGATTAAGCTGACGGATTCAGCACACTATCATGGATTAGATGCATGGAGCACTCTTAGTAGCCGGATTGCTGCGAGTAAGACTATAACCCCGACGGGCTCAAGCCCTCGGGGTTTTTCTTTGCCTAAAATTTTTCTCAGCAGCTCTGCTGAAAGTAGACATTCACCCACAACGCTCATCTTTCACTTCAAACGGTATAGTTAAATCGCGCTTTCGCACTCCATTTATTGTTCCATTTTTTACTGCGTTAGCGACATGCAAACAACACAAACAAAAAGAGCCGCCGAAGCAGCTCTTAAGTTGATGAGTTTGTTGAAGCCTTACAGTTTCTCTAGTCGAGCGTAAGCAGTCACCAACCATTTGATGCCCTCACCATTAAAGGCAATCTGTACGCGACTCTGTGGACCACTGCCTTCGAAGTTGATGATGGTGCCTTCACCAAACTTAGGATGCATCACACGAGAACCTAGCGTAAAGCCAGTTTCATTGAAGCTCTCTTTCACCGCCGTTTGGCTAAATCGACCACTGCTTGCAGGACGGCTAACTTGCGCCTTCATGCGTACTTCATCTAGACAAGTTTCTGGCAGTTCACGGATAAAGCGAGACGGTTTATGGTACTTATCCTGACCGTACAAACGGCGCATTTCAGCATAAGTGATGTACAGTTTCTGCATCGCACGGGTCATGCCTACGTAACACAGACGGCGTTCTTCTTCTAAACGCCCTGCTTCTTCTGCCGACATTTGGCTTGGGAACATGCCTTCTTCCACACCGACCATAAACACCAATGGGAACTCTAGACCTTTCGCACTGTGCAATGTCATGAGCTGAACCGCATCTTCAAACTCATCCGCTTGTCCTTCACCCGCTTCTAATGCTGCATGGGTTAGGAATGCCGTCAGCAGTGACATGTCTTCGGCTTCTTCTGGTTTCTCGAATTGGCGAGTTGCGGTCACCAATTCCTCCAAGTTCTCAATACGCGCCTTAGACTTTTCGCCCTTCTCTTGCTCGTACATCGCGAACAAGCCCGAGTATTTGATCACATGGTCAGTTTGGTGATGCAGCGGCATCTCGATGGTGTCGTCTTCTAGTGCTGTGACAAGCTCGATAAAACGACTCAGAGCACCAGCAGCACGACCAGCAAGCACCTTCTCATCCAACATAGCCACACTCGCTTCCCACATGGTGCAACCACGGTCACGAGCCGCAAAACGGATGGTTTCAAGCGTCTTATCACCCAAACCACGTGTTGGCGTATTCACTACACGTTCAAATGCCGCATCATCATTACGGTTGGCAATCAGACGCATGTAGCTCAAGGCATCTTTGATTTCCTGACGTTCGAAGAATCGCATACCGCCGTAGATACGGTAAGGCAGACCAGCTTGGATTAGTGCTTCTTCAAGAACACGCGACTGGGCGTTGTTACGGTAAAGCATTGCAGCGTCATTCAGAGCACCACCCTTGTCTTGCCACTCTTTGATTTTGTTTACCGCAAAACGGGCTTCATCTAGTTCGTTGTAAGCGCTGTAAATCGAGATAGGCTCACCGACAACGCCATCTGTCCAAAGCTCTTTACCCATACGCTCGGTATTATTCGCGATCAGGGCGTTGGACGCTTCCAGAATGGTCTTGGTTGAACGGTAATTTTGCTCAAGACGAATGGTATTCACGCTTGGGAATTCCAGCGTAAACTTCTCAATGTTCTCGACTTTTGCACCACGCCAACCGTAAATCGACTGATCGTCATCACCTACGATCATCACGTGACACTCAGGTCCCGCCATCATACGTAGCCAAGCATATTGAATGTTGTTGGTATCTTGGAACTCATCCACCAAGATATGCTTAAAGCGTGCTTGGTAGTGTTCACGGACGAACTTGTTATCACGCAGTAGCTCATGTGCGCGCAGCAAGATTTCCGCAAAATCGACTAAACCAGCACGATCACACGCTTCTTGGTAAGCGGTGTACAACTGCAGATATGTCTTGGTCACTGGATCGTGGTACGCATCAATGTGCGACGGGCGCAGACCTTCGTCTTTCTTGCCGTTAATCCACCATGCCACTTGGCGTGCTGGCCACTGCTTCTCATCGAGGTTTTGCGCTTTAATCAAACGCTTTAGTAGACGCTGTTGGTCGTCACTGTCGATGATTTGGAAATCTTCCGGTAGCTTGGCATCAAGATAGTGCGCACGCAGAATACGGTGACAAATGCCGTGGAAAGTACCATTCCACATACCACCTGCACTGCCCATCATTAGCTCTTCGATACGTCCACGCATCTCTGTCGCCGCCTTATTGGTAAAGGTTACCGACATGATTGAGAACGGAGATGATTGCTCGACCGACATCAACCAAGCGATACGGTGAACAAGAACGCGTGTCTTACCACTCCCTGCACCAGCAAGGACGAGCAAGTTTTCTAGAGGTGCTGCAACGGCTTCACGTTGTTTGTCGTTCAAACCGTCGAGTAATAGAGATGGATCCATCATGATGAGAGCTACTGGTTATTTATACATAAAAATAGATTATAACCTAAACAACCTCTTCAGATTAGACAAAAATTCATAAAAAATTCGTCGTTTTTTTACTCTACACATCAATAAGTTATATAAATTACATTCTTTAAAACCATTTGTTTCGAAAATTTTTCTGAAAGTTTTTTAGCCAGTTTCCTATCTTTTAAGTTAAGCAAGTTGATAACAAAAACGCCAAAACAGGCGATTCATCTTGCCAACTTAAAGTAAAGGAAATCATTCAGAGGAATTTATTATGAAAAAGTCGAATCTAGCTGTTACTGCTGCTGTTACTGGTCTTCTAGCTCTTGGTGGCACAATGCTAACTGCAGCTCCAGCTGTCGCTGCTGATAAAGAGAAGTGCTACGGCGTTTCTAAAGCAGGTAAAAACGACTGTGCAACGAAAAGCAGCTCATGTGCTGGTACTTCTAAAGAAGATAACCAAAAAGACGCGTTCGTAGTCGTACCAAAAGGTCTATGTGACAAACTCGTTGGCGGTAGCACTTCTTCTTCATAATCTTTTATCGCTAGCTACTGCAAGGATGCGTTGACGCTCAACCAGCGCATCCTTCTCTTCCCGCCCGCTTTGAAAAGGAGTTTCACGTGAAACACCACACCTTCCACGACCTTGTTGGAGTTGGATTGAGAACCCCTCACCTCGATTACTTTAGCCAAAACAAACCCGAGTTATCTTGGTTAGAAATCCACAGTGAAAACTATTTTCAACCCAACGCTGCAGAGCGCAATCAATTACAAGCATTACGCGAGCAATATCAAATTAGCTGTCACGGCATTGGTCTGTCATTAGGTTCGGTGGAACGTGTGAATCAAAAGCACCTTGCTCAACTTAAAGCGCTGATTGACTCAATCGACCCGATTCTTGTTTCTGACCATTTGAGTTGGAGTGAAAACGGCGGTCACTACTTTAATGACCTGCTTCCACTTCCGTATACGGAAGAAGCGCTCAAAGTGTTCACTCGTAACGTGAATGAAGTGCAGGATTATTTGCAACGCGAGATCTTGATAGAGAACCCATCTAGTTATGTGAAGTTTCAACATTCGACCATCAGCGAATGGGAGTTCCTTACCGAGGTGCAAAAGCGCACTGACTGTCGTTTATTGCTCGATTTAAACAATGTTTATGTTTCGGCATTCAACCACGGTTTTGATTGCGACACATACCTAGATGCAATTCCAGCCGACAAAGTGGATGAGATTCACTTGGCAGGTTTTACCATCAAACAACTCGACAAAGGTGAGATATGGATTGATACCCATAGCCGCCCAGTTAGCGATGAAGTTTGGCAACTGTTCGCGCAGTGGACAAAAAAACATGGTCCACGTCATGCATTGATTGAATGGGATTTGGATATCCCCGCGCCAGAAATCTTACTCGGAGAAGCACAGAAAGCATCGCAGCTGCTGTTGCAAGGCACACTTCCAAGTGAACAAAGCGAACCAAGGAAGGCATCATGAATCTAGCCACCTTACAAAGCCAGTTTGCTAAAGCCCTACACTATCAAGCACTCGGTGAAGATTGCGATATTGCCAGTGATGAGTTTACCGCTGATGAACGCATGCAGATTTACCGCAATAACTTTATCGTTAGCTTGAGCGAGGTGTTATCCGCGACCTACCCGATGGTTGAAGCACTGCTTGGTGAAGAGTGCTTTGAACAGATGGCTCGCCAGCATGTTCTCTCTTATCCATTAGAAGAAGGAAATGTGGTGCATTATGGCGACGGCTTTCAAGACACCATCATGCAGTTTAGTCAGGTGATCGCACAAGCACCTTACAGCCCTGAAGTCGCACGCTTCGAATGGCATATCGACCTCGCTCGTCAAGCACAGTATGAACAATCCAATGCGGCAGCATTAAAACCGCTTGCGTTACTTGGCGAAGTGAGTGAGGAGCAACAACCCGCTTTGGTTTTGCACCTTAAACAAGGCTGCCGCAGCTTTGACTCCAGCTACGCAGTATTTGATTTGTTCAGCGCGATTCAAACTGGCCAATTCGAACAACTTAATATCAACCAATTACAGCAAGGTGTCATCTCGATTCAAGCCAATGGAGAAGCCTTGTGTCACGCACTCGATGCCGATGTGTTCCAACTGCTGCAATGTTTAGAGCAGAAACTGAGTTTGAGCGAAATACCTGAAGTTTTACTCGCTCATCTCAATAGCATCATGGCACTCGATCTCGTTGACGGCTTTACATTGAAATCAATCTAAGGAGCACTCTATGACGGATACTGTTAAAAACTTAGTGAATCGGTACGACGATTTAATCAGTACCCTACAAGCCGGCTTTGTCCCTTTACTACTTCTCTTTTGTCGCTTGTGGGTTGCATGGGTATTCTTCAATTCAGGGCTAATCAAACTCTCGTCTTGGGATAGCACACTGTATTTATTTGAGCTGGAATACCAAGTGCCAATACTGCCATGGGAATTGGCGGCTTACTTAGGTACGGCTGCAGAATTGGTTCTACCGGTGTTCTTGGCACTAGGATTGGTTACCCGCCCGATGGCTGCGATTCTGTTTGTGTTCAACATCATCGCTGTAGTCTCTTACCCGCTGCTGTGGGAGAAAGGTTTCTATGATCACCAACTTTGGGGATTGATGATTCTTGTAGTGATTGTGTGGGGACCAGGACCATTGTCCCTCGACCACATACTGAAGAAGAAAATCACTCACTAAAAAAATCCCCGCATCATGCGGGGATTTTTTTATTATTTGTTCAAGTAAGCCAGTAGCTCTTCAGCTGAGATACCTTGCTTCGCGAGGTCTTTTGCCATCTGCTCTACTTGCTCGCCTTTACGTGATTCAATCACTTGCTGAAATTGATACACAAGATCACGTAATACCGGCACTGGAACTTGTTTTGCCGCGCTACGAATGCGCTCAGAGCTTTGGTTACCTAATTCGTTAAGCAACTTACCAAACATCACCTTTTCTGGTGACTCTTCCATTTGCTCTAGGATACGAGCCATTTCATACGTGGTTAACGACATTACTTTATGAGTTCCGTTATGGTGTCGAGAAAAGTTTGAACGACAAATATACACGCGTTAGGTACATTGGAAAATACTAAATTACCGAGTTTTACGCATTCGCCAATTTCGCATGCCAGTTCTTACCTGCTTTGCTAAACAGAATCACCAAAGCTGGAAGCAATACCCACATATGAATCGCAATCAGAGTTTGTGGATCCAGTGATAAACGCTGTAGCGTACCCACCAACAAACCAGAGCCACTCATTTGGAACAAACCAAGTAGTGCAGCCGCAGTACCCGCTTTATCACCAAACGGTTCTAACGCTTTACCAGCTGCCGCGCCAAGAATCCAAGCGAAGCCAACCGATGAGATAAAGATTGGCAACATGAAAGACAGTGCCGTATTGTGCTCTTTCATCACCATCATGATCACACCAGAAATAGCCAGTAAGCTGATACCAACCACAAGCGAGTTGTGTGTACCCCAACGATCCATGAACTTAGGTGCAAGCATACAAGCGGCAATGTTGAACGCTGCATTCAGACCAAACCAGAAGGTGAATTCATTCATCGACAAGCCCATGCCTGTCATTAGAACGCCAGGAGCTGAAGTCACGTAAGCAAGAATAACTGCCATCGCCATCAAACACAGTGAAGCGTGGAAGATGAATGATGGTGTGCTCAATACTGCCCAGTAGCGGCTTAGTTTAAATACCGCCTGCTTTTCAGTTGCAGGGTTAGTTTCCTTCATTCCAAGGAACATCATCGCTCCTGCAATTACAGCGAAACCCGCCATAAAGCTGAAGTTTGCACGCCAATCAAATTGTTGGGTTAACCAACTACCAAGAATCGGGGCTAGCGCCGGGATAAAGCAGATCGCACCGTTAAGGTAGCTGATCATTTTGCCGCTTTTTTCCGGACCAAAGATATCGCGAACTGTTGCAAAGGCTGCTACAGATGTTGCACATGCACCTAAGCCTTGTAGCAAGCGAGCCGCCAACATCCACTCAATATTTTGAGCACTCCACGCCAATAAAGCGCTCAATGCGTAGATGGTGATGCCTCCCAATGCAACAGTTCGACGTCCGAGTTTATCTGCCAAGGGACCAGCGAATAGCTGACCAACACCCATAGCAAATAGGAACCAAGTGATGGTGTCTTGTGCCAATGCATTTTCTACCTGAAAAGTGGACGCGATAAGAGGCAAAGCAGGTAGATAGATATCAATCGCAAGCGGACTGAACAGAACTAACATGGTCAACAGCGCCATCTGTTTTTTGCTATTTGTAATATGGCTAGACACAAAACACTCCAAATTGAACAAGAACTTTTGAGCAAAGCTTAATCATCTGATGATATGAATGGAAATGATGTATACTCATGACCATTATTCCAATGGGGAAAATCACTGTGAACGTAGAGAAACTGGCACGCATCGACCTCAACTTGCTGGTCTGTTTTAAAGTGCTGATTGAAGAGTTGAATGTCACCCGAGCCGCCCACAGACTGTGCTTGAGTCAGTCTGCCGTGAGCAAATCCTTAGCGAAATTACGTACCCAATTTGATGATCCCCTATTCACTCGAAACTCACACGGATTGACGCCAACACCGCGCGCATTGTTCCTTAAACCGAAACTGGATCTGTTGATAAACCAACTTGAGGTACTGACTCAACCCGAAGAGTTCTCGCCACAGAGCAGTGAGTACCGTTTTCAAATCGCAGCAGTAGAGAGTGTCTACCCGCTCATTCTGCCTCACTTCTTACCGGCGATTTTCCAACAAGCGCCAGGCGTGACCATCAGCACCCACTCTTGGTCGGAACAAACGTTCAAGATGATTCAACGCGGTGAAATCGATTTAGGCATGACAGGTCGAGATATCGACATCAACGATGCCAAGCTGACTATGCTGCCGCCAGATGACATTTGTGAACAGGAAATCTATCGCGACCACCAAATGTGTATCGTACGTAAAGACCACCCGGCTTTGCGTGGAAATTGGAACTTAGAAGCTTATCTAGCCCTGCGTCATGTACAGGTGCGTTGTGATGGCAACGACCGTTGGTTGCTCGATTATCGTTTAGCCGACATTGGTCGTGAACGTGATATCGCAGTCACCGTCCCGGACTTTAATAGCGCCGCCAGTTTGTGCTCTTACACTGATTTTGTGTTTACCGCGCCAAGTCACTTTGTAAAGCTGGCAGCCAAGCAACACGACATGGCATTGCTGCCGCTGCCACTCGAATTCCCGCCAATGGCTTACACTTTGTTCTGGCACCGAGACAGAGAAAATGACCCGGCTTTAACTTGGCTACGTACCATGATCACGCAAAAAACCGATCATCTTAGATAAAAATCCCGGACGCGATTTGCGCTCTTACGGTAAAATGAGTAGCTTAACAGTCGATAGTCCTTTTTGGCTCATCTATGGTCTGTTGTACTCCGACTCTATTGAAGTGATTGCGAACCTCAATGGAATCGTAAACTGCATGAAGCAGATGGAAACAGCTCCCACACCTGAGCATGAAGGAGCGGTAATTTGAAGGAATAACACAGATGCACAACGATACCCAAAGCCGCGTGAATGCAATTCGCGAATGGCTAGCACAACATAATATTGATGCCCTACTTGTCCCACATGAAGACGAGTATTTGGGCGAATACGTACCTGCGCACAACGAGCGTTTACATTGGCTAACTGGTTTTACTGGTTCTGCTGGTGCTGCGGTAATCACCAAAGACAAAGCCGCTATCTTTGTTGATGGTCGCTACACGGTACAAGTCACTAAGCAGGTTCCTGCTGATCTATTCGAATACCGTCACCTGATTGAAGAGCCTGCACTAGATTGGATTAAAGACCATCTTGCAAATGGCGCATCTGTGGCAATCGACCCTCGCATGCACAACTCTGCTTGGTTAGACATGGCACAAGCAAAACTTGCAGGTGCACTTGAGCTTAAGATTCTCGACAGCAACCCAATTGATGAGCTGTGGCACGACCGCCCTGCTCCTGTAGTTTCTGATGTTCGCCTAATGGCAACAGAAGCGGTTGGTCAATCAAGTGAAAGCAAACGCCAAGAAATTGCAGAGCTAGTGAAAAAAGCCGGCGCAGACAGCGCAGTGATCACAGCACTTGATTCTATCTGTTGGCTGCTTAACGTTCGTGGTCTTGATGTATCACGTCTACCAGTTCTGCTTTCTCACGCGATTCTGCATTCAGATTCAAGCGTGGAATACTTCCTAGATCCAGCTCGCCTACCTGCTGAGTTTGACACTCACGTTGGTTCTGGCGTGACGGTTCATCACCCAGAAGCATTGCAAACACGACTAGAAACTCTAACTGGAAAGAATGTACTGGTTGACCCTGCGACAAGTAACGCGTGGTTTAAGTTGGTTCTACAAAATGCTGGCGCATCAGTGGTGAGTAAAGCTGACCCATGCCTAATGCCAAAAGCGGCGAAGAACGCAGTTGAAATCGCAGGCATGAAAGCATGTCATATCCGAGATGGCGTGGCGATGAGCAAGTTCCTATCTTGGTTAGATGCAGAAGTCGTTGCGGGTAACTTGCATGATGAAGCAACATTGGCTGACAAACTAGAAGCGCTCCGTAGCGAAGACCCGACGCTTATGGATCTTAGCTTCGATACTATTTCGGCAGCAGGTGGCAACGCGGCGATGTGTCACTACAACCACGAAAACCAACCTGAACCTGGCAAGCTAGAACTGAACACGCTTTACCTAGTGGACTCAGGCGGTCAGTACCTAGATGGCACTACAGACATCACGCGTACTATCGCGATCGGTCAGCCTTCACAAGAGATGATTAAACAATTCACTCTCGCACTAAAAGGTCACATCGGTGTTGCTCGTGCACGTTTCCCGAAAGGCACACGTGGTTACCAAATCGATACGCTAGCTCGTCAGCACCTATGGGCGGAAGGCTACGATTACGATCACGGTACAGGTCACGGTGTTGGTCACTTCCTAAGTGTTCATGAAGGTCCGGCGAGCATTTCTAAGAAGCAAATCGACGTGCCTCTAACAGAAGGTATGGTGCTATCCAATGAGCCAGGTTACTACCGTGCAGATGCGTTTGGTATCCGTATCGAGAACCTAGAGCTTGTTGTTGAAACCCCAACTAACGGTGACTTCCCTGTTCTTTCATTTGAGTCGCTAACACGCTGCCCAATCGACAAGCGCAATATCAACGTTGATATGCTAACTCGTCCAGAACTTGCTTGGCTGAATGATTACCATCAGAAGGTATGGGATGAGATCAGCCCACTTGTTGAAGGTGATGTGAAAGAGTGGCTTCGTCAAGCAACGCTACCAGTAGCACACAGCTAGAAGCTAGAAGCTAGAAGCTAGAAGCTAGAAAAAAGTAGAGGGTTGATGTTTTGCATCAACCCTCTTTTTTTGCCTATGTTTCACGTGAAACATAACGATGACCAGTGGCTTTCTTTGCTACTTAACCAGAATACGCCGAGTGCCAATCTCGCCATACTGGGTCAAAGCCTTTGGCTCGAATCATATTTTCCACAGAACCCGCGCTTCGTTCGTCACTGATCTCAAACTGCTCGAGTTCAACATCATCCATCGCATAACCACCCGGCTGAGTTTTCGATGCAGCAGACATACTGGTGATGCCTAACGGTAATGCATTGTCTCTGAACTTCGGTGATTCACGAGTCGATAATGACAACTCCACCTCTGGGTTCAACAAGCGATAAGCGCAAATCAACTGCACAAGCTGTTTATCCGTCATGACTGATTTTGGTTGGAGCGCGCCCTCACAAGGACGTAAACGTGGGAAAGAAATTGAGTAACGAGTCTGCCAATACGTGCGCTCAAGATAGTCCAAGTGCGCTGCCACATAAAAGCAATCGGTACGCCACTCTTCCAACCCTATCAATGCGCCAATACCGATCTTATCGATGCCCGCTTTTGCAAGGCGATCGGGTGTATCCAATCGGTATTCGAAATCCATCTTATTGCCACGCAAATGGTGCTCGGCGTAAGTCGAAGGATGATACGTTTCTTGATAGACCATCACCGCATCTAAACCCAATGTCTTGAGCTCAGCGTATTCGTCTTGATCAAGTGGCTGCACTTCCATCGCCAAATAGTTAAAACGTTGTTTAATCATCGGCACCATTTCGCGGAAGTATTTCATGCCCACTTTGGTTTCGTGTTCGCCAGTCACCAGCAATACGCTATCGAACTTCATGCGTTTAATGGCTTCAACTTCTGCAGCCACCTCGTCCCTATTCAAGGTACGACGCTTGATTCTGTTCTCCATCGAGAAGCCACAATAGGTACAAGCATTGGCGCACAAGTTAGAGAGGTATAATGGAATGTAAAGCGACATGGTATTACCAAAGCGCTTACGAGTTGCCGAGTATGACAGCTGCGCCATTTGCTCTAAGTACGCTTCAGCCGCTGGTGAAATTAGCGCTTTAAAGTCTTCCAAATCACGCTTGGGTTTATTCAATGCTCGCTCGACATCTTGTGCCGTTTTCGCGTAGATCGACATCGAAATGTCATCCCAATTCAGCTGCTTAAATTGTTCAACGAAGCTCATGTTTTCCTCGCTCAATAGCTAAACCAATCTAGGACTAAAGCTCATCTAGGAATGACGTCAGTGGACTCGACGCAACCGCATGAGAAATCTTACCAGCAAGTCCGGCTTCATAAGCCATACGCCCCGACTCTACCGCCAACTTAAATGCCTTCGCCATCGCAACGGGATCGCTCGAAGCTGCAATCGCAGTATTGACGAGCACGGCATCCGCGCCCATTTCCATCGCACGCGCGGCATGTGAAGGAGCACCAATACCTGCATCAACAACGACAGGAACATTAGCTTGGTCGATGATGATCTCTAGGAAATCGTGAGAAACTATCCCTTTGTTGGAACCGATCGGCGCACCTAATGGCATAACCGCAGCACAACCTACTTCTTCCAATCGTTTACATAGAACCGGGTCAGCATGACAATAAGGAAGGACAATGAAGCCCTCACGAACCAGTTGCTCAGCGGCAGCAAGTGTCTCAATTGGATCAGGCATCAAGTACTTCGGGTCTGGGTGAATTTCAAGTTTTAGCCAGTTTGTACCTAACGCTTCTCTCGCTAATTGTGCTGCAAACACAGCATCTTTAGCATTCTTTGCACCTGAGGTGTTCGGCAATAAGTTCACACCCGCTTGTACTAGCGGCAGCAAAATATCGTCTTGTTGGTCGTTCACATCCACACGCTTCAACGCCATGGTCGCAAGTTGAGATCCCGATACTTGAATCGCTTCTGCCATTAATCGGCTGTTGGCAAACTTCCCTGTTCCCGTGAACAGTCTTGATTCGAATTGTTTATCACCAATTTTAAGCATCGACTTTAACCCCCTGCGATCGCTTGAAACAAAGAGATGCTATCTCCCTGTGAAAGAACTGTGCTAGCCCACTCACTGCGCGGCACAACATTGTTATTAATTGCAAAAACACAGCCCATTTCAGGCAGCGCAAATTGACTAATGATTTGCTGCAGATTTGACTCACTGGCAACTTGATGTGACTGGTCATTGATGACAATAGTGATCACATCTAAGTCAGCAGCGGTCATTTGTGTTGTTTGTTGTTCTGATAACGTCATTGCTTCCAACTCTCTTAATTCTGCCCATTACTCGTAAACTAAATCTGAGCACACACTTGGCACTGTTTATCTTTACTTATCGCCATGGTTTGCCATTGCAGCTTCAATCCGTCGAACAGGTGTAACTTGGCAGTCTCGACATGAAACTTTCCCGTCGCCAGTTTTTGAATTGCCGCTATAGCTTGGTAGTTGCCAAGTGTACCCACCACCGGACCGACGACACCGCTCTCACTGCACTTTTGCGTTTGCGGTAATTCGTCGAACGGATACAAACAGCGGTAACAGGCTTTACTCTGCGCTTCTTGTTCACTTGGTGTTTGGTAATCAAAGACAGCGAATTGGCCTTGCCAACCAATTGCCGCCGCCGAGATGAGCGGTGTATTTTGCTCGAAACAAACTTGGTTAATTAGCTGGCGCGTTGGCATGTTATCGGTGCAGTCGAGCACCACATCCGCTAGCATCACCTCAAGCTGCAGCTGTGCTTTGTCTAATCGCCTATTGAGAGCACGAATTTGGACCATAGAATTAAGTTCAGTGAGTTGCTTTACAGTCGCTTTTGTTTTCGCAACTTGGATGTCTTGCTCACGATAAATGATCTGACGTTGTAGGTTACTGCTATCAACTTCATCGTCATCGACCACAACCAATTTACCAACACCCGCTGATGCCAAGTACAAACTCGCTGCGCTCCCTAACCCACCACAACCGATGATCAGCACATGCGATTTGCTCAAGCGCTCTTGCCCACTTTCAGCAATTTCAGGCAGAGCGACTTGGCGTTGATAGCGAAGAAACTGCTTATCCGTGAGCATGCTCGCCTCTCTTGTTATGCGCCAATTCACTATTCTGATCAGTAAACGTTAGCTGTCTTTCCTTCATCAGTTTTGCGAAGAACTCGATGACGGACTGAGGTGATTCTGCCAACGTAATAGCTCGCACAACTGCCAAACTAGAAACACCTGTTTGCCAAACTTGGGCTGCATTAGATTGGTCAATCCCACCAATCGCAACCGTCGGAAAGCCAAGCACATTGTCACTAACTGCTTTGTCTTTTGAAGGACGGAAAGCAGCCTCTGTGTTTGTATAAGGAATGCTATCAATCAGCTTTTGATACAGTTCCAAGCGCACCAAACCTTGTGGTTTCGATGGCATCTGTTTTGTGGTGGTTGGGAAAATATGCCCTAGCGCGATGTAGCGAGGATGAATTTGTACGATGCGCAGTAGTTCGTAATAACCATGAGTAGAAAGACCAAGACGAATACCGGCTTTAGTTAGCTGAGCCAAATTCGATTCTTCTATGTCTTCTTGTCCTAGGTGAACACCATAAGCGCCATGCTTGATTGCCAACTGCCAATAGTCATTGATGAACACTTGTGCTTGATACTGACGACCTAGCTCAATTGCTCGAATGATCTGTTGTTCTAAATCGGCTTGTTGTGGGTTCTTGATTCGCAGTTGAATAGTGTTGATGCCTAGTGGCAGTAGACGCTCAATCCAAGCAACATCATCAACGACTGGATAGAGCCCTAGACTTTGCTTAGTTAGAGTTGGAAAGCTAACGCTCTCACCTTGTGCAGACCAACCAACTTGAATACCTAGCCGGTTATCCTCCAGTACAGGTGTGGGGAAATCATCAAATTGGTCAGCCCACTGAGTTGATTGCACCTCGTCAAGGTTGTCATTCAACAGTGTTTCACGTGAAACATTCGCTTGTTGAGTTAGCATTCCTCGAGCAAGTGTTAACGCATCTTCGATAGGAAAATCGAGTACTGTCAGCGTTACTATCCAAGCAAGGTGATGTTCGGGATCGAACATTGCGTTGAATTTGGACTTAACGGAAAGCGCTCTCACTTCGTTGTTAATTGGGTGACGCCAGATATCAAGCTGAAGCACTTTCTCCTTTTCATCAGATACCTGCGTATCAGCAATGCCAATATAAATCGCTTTCGACGGTTGCTTAGCGCACGCTTCTACCGATAAAGCAGAGCGGTAATAAAGCACAAATGAACTCTCATGCTCAGAGTCATAACCATCAATAAGGTCAGTCGTTATACGTTTGGTCTGTTGGTCGCGAACAAGCTGAATAGATTGAGTTGGGCTCACACCCAACTCAATGTCTTCAATACTAAACCCCTGCTCTTTCGCCAACAACAAACATTGTTGAACTAAACCTGTTAGCTCAATCAATGATGACGGAATAAGGATTTTGCTCATTAGTCACTTACCTCGGCATGTGCTGCTGGGTGGTATAGCTCGGAGCCTGACTCTCTAAATTCTTGCGATTTCTGACGCATCCCCTCAAGAGGATCATCCAGCATTTTGATCGAGATAGCTTGGTCCGCAGCAACTTGCTCAGTGTCTTTCGCATATTCTCGAACCTCTTGCGAAATCTTCATCGAGCAGAACTTTGGTCCGCACATCGAACAGAAGTGAACGACTTTGCCGGACTCTTGAGGCAAGGTTTCATCATGGAAAGCACGCGCGGTATCTGGGTCGAGCGACAAGTTGAATTGGTCTTCCCAACGGAACTCGAAGCGAGCTTTAGAAAGCGCGTTATCACGAACTTGTGCACCAGGGTGTCCCTTCGCTAAATCAGCGGCGTGCGCAGCAAGCTTGTAAGTGATCATGCCTACTTTCACGTCTTCTTTGTTTGGTAAACCAAGATGCTCTTTAGGAGTTACGTAGCAAAGCATTGCACAGCCATACCAACCAATCATGGCAGCGCCAATACCTGAAGTAATATGGTCGTAACCAGGAGCGACGTCTGTCGTCAGCGGACCAAGCGTGTAGAAAGGTGCCTCATGACAGTGCTCTAGCTGCTCTTCCATGTTCTCTTTGATCATATGCATTGGAACATGACCAGGACCTTCGATAATCACCTGTACGTCGTATTCCCACGCAACCTTGGTCAATTCGCCAAGAGTACGAAGCTCTGCAAATTGCGCTTCATCGTTAGCATCAGCAACCGAGCCAGGACGCAGACCATCACCAAGAGATAGTGCGACATCGTACTTAGCACAGATTTCACAGATCTCTCGGAAATGGGTGTATAAGAAGCTTTCTTGGTGGTGCGCTAAACACCATTTCGCGATGATAGAACCACCACGAGAGACGATACCAGTCACACGTTTTGCAGTCATTGGAACATAACGAAGTAGTAAACCGGCATGGATAGTGAAGTAGTCAACGCCCTGCTCTGCTTGCTCGATCAGAGTATCGCGCATCACCTCCCAGTTAAGGTTTTCAGCAACACCATTCACTTTCTCAAGCGCTTGGTACATTGGTACGGTACCGATCGGAACCGGACTGTTACGTAGAATCCACTCGCGAGTTTCGTGAATATTACGTCCAGTAGATAGATCCATAACGGTATCGCCACCCCAGCGCGTTGCCCACACCAGCTTCTCAACTTCTTCCTCAATCGAAGAAGTGACCGATGAGTTACCGATGTTGGCGTTCACTTTGACCAAAAAGTTACGTCCAATGATCATTGGTTCGGATTCTGGGTGGTTGATATTAGAAGGGATAATCGCTCGACCTTCGGCAACTTCTTTACGCACGAATTCGGCGGTAATGTCTTTTGGAAGATTCGCTCCGAAGCTTTGACCCGGATGTTGTTGATTCAGCACCTCATCGCGGTATTGAGCACGCCCCATATTTTCACGTAGGGCGATGTATTCCATTTCTGGGGTGATAATGCCTTTGCGAGCATAGTGTAACTGAGTCACACACTGCCCACCTTTAGCACGTCGAATACGTGGTAGATTACCATAACGAAGATCGTCTAGCGTTTCATCTTCTAAGCGCTCTTTGGTGTATACCGAGCTTACTTCATCGAGTAGTTCAGTATCAGCGCGCTCTTCAATCCACCCTTCTCGCAGCTTAGGTAAGCCGTTGTAGAGGTCTATGGTGTGTTCTGGATCTGTGTATACACCCGAGGTATCGTAAACGCGTACTGGCTCATTAGGCCCGAAAATAGGCGCTTCTTTTGTGCCCCCAATAAGGCTATCAGCGAGTGATATTTCACGCATTGGCACACGAATATCAGGACGTGAACCCTCTACGTAGACTTTGCTTGAATTTGGATACGGTTGTACCGAGAGTGTATCAATGAACTGTTTTGCTTCCAGTCTCGCTTGCTTGCGACTCGACATAGCATTTTTCCTTGCTTTGTTATGCTTAGATAAAAAGTATTGGGATAAAAATGCTTGGCGGATAGATGCGACAAGAGGAATCGAATTAAGGACAGATTGAGCAAGTACTCTTCGTCTATAACAACATTCGACTATTTGATAGGTCAACCAGATAGAACTCTGGTGTAGATATCTTCTCTTGTTCCCTTCGCAGATTCTAATCTGATCAGGTTCAACGGATCCCGAATTAACGGTCTCAGCCTTATGGCACTCCGACAAGTAAAATCAGTATATAAAAACGGCTTGGTTAAACCAAGCCGACCTGATTAAGATTTGAGTATTTTTGCTAGCTACGCATCAATAATTGGAAACCAATCCACGCAGCTGAAATGCTTAACACGACATTCAGTAGTACGTTCAATCCCATCTTAAAGAAAGCGCCCTGCTGCATAAGCAACACGTTATCCATCGAGAAAGTGGAGAATGTGGTTAATGCGCCCAAAAAACCAAGACCGATGATTTGACGCCATGGGTCAGTGACCATCAACTCAGTTTCAAACGCAGCAATCAGTAGACCCATAATAAATGAGCCAACGACGTTCACGGTTAAGGTACCGTACGGAAAGCCACGACCGAGTAGCATCACACAAAGTTCAGAAATTAAGTAACGAGAACATGCACCAAATGCACCACCCAATGCAATAAAACCCAAAACGGATAGTTGTCCCATAATTCCCCCAGAAAAGTTAATGGCGACATTGTAATCAAATTTACGGCAATAGTGATTATACAATCTTAGAATTCAGCAAAGTATAACGCTTAAAACTTATCAAGATTTAAAAAGTTACAGGAGTCACTTTACTTCAATATAACCCATCAACCCCGTCTTCATGTGTTCGATCACATGACAATGGTACATCCAACGTCCTGGGTTATCTGCAACAAATGCCGCTTTCGCACTGCCGTTTTTTCCAAGCAAGACCGTATCGGTATGAAACGGTTCATCGAGTTTTTTGCCATCTAACTCAAGAACAGTAAATGTGTGTCCATGAAGGTGAATAGGATGATGATATTGGGTGACGTTCTTAAGGTTGAAAATATAGGTTTTTCCGAGCTCCAATGTTGAAAGCGGTGCTGGAATATTATCTTTACTCATTCCCTCCCAAGCTCGTTTATTCATCAGCCAAAACTTAGGTATCGCTTTGCCCGATTTATCGGCAGGAGTGACCGCCCCCTCCCATTCAAACACATAATCAATTTGTTCCGCATTTTCCAAATCAAGATCAGGCACAGGGTTGAGAGGCAATAAAGGCAGTTTCTGATTACTCGGCAAGTCAGACTCAACAATATCAAACTCACACAAAGGGAATGGGAAGCGTCCTTTCATTTGACGTACATAAACACGTTCTCCAGCCTTCGGAGCAATCAATCCGACATCTAACCTCATTCCCGGACCAATTTTGTGCTGAGTGAGCTTATAAGGCGTTTTAACAGGATTACCATCTATAGCAATAACCCAAGCCTCTGCACCTTCTATAGCGATCGGGTAAGTAATGGTGTTATCGACATTAGCAATTCTTAGTCGCGTTGTTGCATTCTGCTTCAACGCATAAACAGGTTCATGAACACCATTGACGCTACTCCACTCTCCTGGCGTTCCCATACGTGCACTCAAGCGCGGCACCATAAGGTTCTTCCACTGACCTTGCTTATCTAAATGCCAATGCTTGAGGACGACTTCATGCTCTTCATCAAACTGAACAGGCTTAGCCTCTTCAACGACAATTAGCCCGACTAAGCCCATACCAAGTTGCTTAACACTATTCATGTGTGGATGATACCAAAATGTGCCCGCATCTGGCGGTGTAAATTCATAAACGAATGTTTCACCCGGCATGATAGGCGGCTGGCTCAAGAAAGGGACACCATCCATTTCAATAGGGATTCGCAAGCCATGCCAGTGGATTGTAGTCGGCTCTGAAAGCTTGTTAGTAAACCGAATAATGACTTTCTCGCCTTGGCGACAACGAATCGTAGGCGCTGGAATCGAGCCATTAAACGCAAGTACATCCGTGGTAAACCCTGGTACCAATTCAGCAGTAGAAGGCTCTGCAGTGATATCGTATATATGCTGACCTTGTTTGTTAGTGCTCTTAGATAGAGAACATGCAGGCAGAACGGTAAGCGCAGAGATCGCTAAGGAAGATTGAAGAAAGCGTCGACGAGATATATCCATGTATTTAGTCACTCATTATTCCAATTGATGTGAGTGTAACTAAATATTAATAATGATTCTCAGTTATCTTTTAAAGATGTGCAGTCATAATGCTTAGATTCAGAGATTATAAATGAAGACCTATATTTAATAGTCACTAACAAGATAGTAAGCACCTACACACATATAGCAAGCAAGTAAAAGAGATCGGTTTAAGAAGGAGGGAGCTTAATGGTAAATAAGGCTAGAGCGAGTAGGAAATTGAAGGCTCTAGAAACGACGAAAGCCTTGCTATTTCTAGCAAGGTTTTCTAAATAAGTGGCGGAGAGGTAGGGGTTTCGAACAACCAGGACTCATTCCTCGGAAAAGGAAAATATTTTTGCTTATAAACGACAAAACCCAGTCCGAAGACTGGGTTTTTAAATAAGTGGCGGAGCGGACGGGACTCGAACCCGCGACCCCCGGCGTGACAGGCCGGTATTCTAACCAACTGAACTACCGCTCCGCACTGGTTAGACATTTAAGTCTAAATTTAAAGCCTGGCGATGTCCTACTCTCACATGGGGAAGCCCCACACTACCATCGGCGCTAATTCGTTTCACTTCTGAGTTCGGAATGGAAATCAGGTGGGTCCAAATCGCTATGGTCGCCAAGCAAATTCTTTAATCTGGAAAACTGATTTTAAGTTCTATTTACACATTCAATGTTCTTGCATTGAGTCCATCAAAACCCCTTGGGTGTTGTATGGT